>CAYNPR010000052.1:0-8972 GCA_964399115.1 uncultured bacterium
GTATTTTTACCGGATCAAAGCAGGCGATTTCATTGCTCATAAAAAGATGATGCTTGTAAAATAAAGTCCATTGAAGGGCGGGGGAAACCCCGCCCTTTTTAAATGTTCCATGCGCTCATTTCATTTAAATCTCATATTTCTTTTATTTTTCTTTTGGTCCTGCGATCGATGGGATTATCCAGATGAATCAAATCCTGTAGAACCGGCATTTCCCGAGACTCATTTAAGCCTGATTGCATTAGATACAATCTGGGTCGCACCCGTGGCCGACGAAAATGGAGATACAACCTTATTCTATATTGTTGATTATTATGATTCATCATTTGTGATAGTTGATTCCATGTTCTTTGACGACACTACAAGTGACACAACATTTTGGGTTTATGATACAACCCTTTATTCATGGTGGGGCGCAGATTTGTCTGGACAAGAACAAGGCTATGAGACTCTTTCCATTTTTGATATGTCCGCATTTCATACGATCACAACCAGCAGGCAGGAACTTCATTGGTGGGGTGAAGATATGGATGGAAACGTCCTGGGATATAAATACAGATGGAGTTCGGATACCGCCTGGACCTATACAACATTGGAGAGTGGTGTCTTTTACGTTCCAATTCGAACAGATCTGGATATTTTTTCTTTTGAAGTCAAAGCCGTGGATAATGATGGGAATGAGGATGCATCTTCTGCGAAGTTAACGTTGCCGATCACAAATTCTGCCCCAACCATGGGTTTCCGCTATTTGTCAAATCCCAAAATCGCTGATATTGGTGGTGATACAAGCTTTACGTTTCCAACCAGGACCTTCATCTGGGATCTTTATGACTTGGATGGGAATGAAACGATAACGGATATTTTTTATGCACTGGACGATACCTGTGACATGTGCTGGCAGCGATTGGAGGGCGATATATCCGGTATTACTTTGACTGAAATGGAAATTGGCACTCATGTCTTTTATTTGAAATGCCGTGATATTGCCGGGGCTGAGAGCAGTGTTATTTCTTTCCCCGATTCGACAATAATTGATGAAGCACAAGTATGGAACGTTCTACCTGTCCAGGGTGACGTTCTTATTGTGGACGATTTTCCATTGGACGCACAGAATAATGCATTGGAGTGGTATACGACAAATTTTGATACCGTTGTTGGACCGGAAGAGTATTCAGTATGGGAGATCGGCGATGAATTGCCTTATTCGGCAACGGATGTATCCGCCAATTTGAATTATTTCAAGCATGTGGTCTGGTTTTGTGCGTATAACAATACGGCGTCCGCCAATGATACCTATAACAGTGCAGAAGCTAGCTTGGTTAATTTTGTTATGGGTGGCGGAAATTTGTTCATCAATCCAATTGATTTTGAAGATACCACTTTCACGTGGTTTCCAATGGATTCCTTGGTCACGTTAAATCCAAGTGGAAGGCTGTTCCCGGGCCGGGTTCTCGAATGTCCTTTAGACACCACGCTGAACCTGTCCATATCTCATTTGATAGCAGTCAAGGTGAAAGGGTTTTTTCCAAACGAGTCCGAACCTGGGGATAATTATCCAAGGTTCTTCACAAATGAAATGTATCATATGGCCGATCCCCAGGGCAGTGACGGCTGGACGGGGAATCCTACTGTCTGCAGTATTGGGCAGTACAACCTTTCTTCCACGGAACTTTCGGGGAAAGTGGTTATTATGACCTTACCGCTTCATGACGGGTATCGACCTAAACTGGATGGGAGTGGTTCCTCCATCAAGTTGTTCCAATATCTCTTCGAGCAGGAATTCATAGAATGAGAGTTTCTTTTGTATTTCTCATTCCCTTGCTCATTTATGCTCAAGACTTGGGGACTGTTTCCGGAACTGTCTTAGATGCCGAGACAGGTTCAGGATTGCCAGGTGTCAACATTATGTTAAAAGGGACCTATTATGGTGCAGCGACGGACATGGATGGAAAATTCTTTATCCAAAACGTATCTCCTGGAAGTTATGACGTGGAAGTTTCCATGATAGCCTACAAAGTTATTTTGAAAACCGGTGTTACAATTTTACCAGGTGAAACCATATCGTTGACCTTTAACATGGAAGCAACCGTGCTGAGTTTTGGAAAAGACGTGATCGTCATGGGAAAAAAACCGCTATTTGACGTGGACGAAACGTCCTCCATCGCCCGGGTGAGAAAAGAAGATATTGAAAATAAAGTCGTTTCCAGCGTAGAGGATATTTTGTCGGAACAGATTGGCGTCACCACGCAAGACAATGAAATCCACATCCGTGGTGGGAGAATTGACGAAAGCATGTTCGTCGTAGATGGGTTTTCCGTGAAAGATCCTCTATCCGGTTATTCCGGTAACCTGTTTGTAAATCCTGATGCCATTGAAGAATTGGAAATCGTCACCGGTGGATATAGTGCGGAGTATGGCCAGGCCATGTCTGGTATCGTGAATATCAAATTGAAGGAAGGGCGAGATCATTATGAGGGATCCGTCAAGTACTCCAGTGATAGAATGTTGGATGACAAATTTAATTCCGATCGAATTGAATTTAATTTTGGCGGTCCCGACTTATTTTTTCAAACGTTGCCTTCTTTATTTGGTACGGATTTCCCTGGTAGGTTTTCATTTTTTCTGAATGGCTATGGAAAAAAGTACGATGGGAATTTGCCCATAGCGTCACAACTGTATCCACATCGGTACTGGTCATCGGGTCTGATATCCGATAATAAAGCCGAAGACCTTATGGACGTTCTCGCATCTCGGGAGAATAATGATTGGCATTTTCTATATAAAATGACATGGGAATTGACCGCCCAGAAAAAACTATCGTTATCTTATGATGCATCCATGAATATCAACCAGGGTTACTATATGCCTCGGGCATTTTCATCCACGTATTTCCCCTATAGATACATGAATATTCTGGATAATTACAATACGATTACCCGGGATACGCGTTTGTTCAATTTGAACTGGACCCACACCCTTTCCCCAAAATCATTTTATGAATTCACAATTGGAAAATTCATAACCATGGAGCACAGTGCCGTTCAAGATCTTAATTGGGCGGATTACCAGGAAAGATTGGATCTAGAGCCCATTAACTACAATCTGGACGATACGGATCAGGATGGGAATATATACATCACTTATGGTGACGAATTCTACGACACGGGTTTTGCACCAGAATGGTATGACGTTGCCAGTGAAAACACGCGAATGGACCTTGATTGGACCTATCACACGGAGACACGCCATAAAATAAAGACAGGGTTTGAACACACCATTACGGATATACAGGTATTGGATATTGACGAACCTTGGGCGGGCTCATCAGGTTTTGGCGCAAACTACGATAGCTATGAAGCAAAAACATATTTTGGAGCTTTTTATCTACAGGATCGGATCAAATTTCAAGGGATGACCCTAAATCTTGGATTTCGGACGGATTACTGGATTCCCGGGAGATACGTCGAAGATGCAATCAGAGATACGTCGAACGTCATCATTACCGATGATGCCAGGGATTTGTTTGAAAAGGAAACCTTTGATTTTCCAGGGATCGATGATCCGTTTAAAATGAAGGCCAGGTTAAGCCCAAGATTTGGGATTTCCCATCCAGTGACGGATAATGACGTGCTTTATTTTTATTACGGCCATTTTTCCCAATTGCCCACCTTCCAATACGTATATGCGAAGATCAATTCAAAATCTCAATCCACCTACCAGGTCTTTGGGAATCCAAATCTGAATCCGAAAACCACCGTACAGTACGAATTGGGCGTGAAACATCGCTTCAGTGAAGACCAGGTATTGGAATTGAAGGCGTATTGGAAAGACATGTTTGATTATGAAACGTCCCAGACCATCCAACCTTCCAATCCTAAATATGCCCATCTTTCATTCAACATGTATTTCAATGCGGATTACGCACGGGCAAGAGGAATAGAGGCGATCCTGAAAAGCCGATTATTGAGGAACTGGTATGCGGACGTGAATTTCAATTACAGCATCGTGACGGGGAAAAGTTCATCTCCGTTGGATAATCTATTGGTTCAAGCAGGGCAATTGTCTGAAAAACCGTTGGGTGAGAACTACATGAGTTGGGATCGGCCCATTCATTTCTTTATTAACCTCTCGTACAATCATCCGAAAAATTGGGGTTTTTCCACTCGTATGGAGTATGAATCAGGTCGGCGATATACCAGGTCGATTGGGGGGATTGTCAACGTGAATGGCCAAGATTACTACGATGGGGTTCGGGAAGACGATCGTCCTTATGCATATGTCAGTGAAATTCCAAACAAAAACGTTGATTTGAAATTTTACAAAACGTTTGATATGAAATTGATGAAAATGAAAACGTATTTTGAGATTGAGAACTTGTTGGATGAATTAACGCCAAGACGCATCAATCCCTATACCGGAACGGGTTATAATCCCGGTGAGACTTATGGATATCACCTGGCGAATAGTCCTAATCCGAATTTGGACCCATCTCGCTTTGGAAAGCCCAGATCCGTGGAAGTGGGAATACAGTTGATATTTTGATGATGAATTTTTTTCGTTTGATGGTAATGAGTTGCGTCCTTTTATCTTTGGGCGTGAGCCAGGGATTATTTCCGATTTTAGGAGGACAACGCGCAGGTACGTCCGTTTTTTCTTTCCTGAACATTGGCGTGAGCGCCCGAGCCGTTGGGATGGGTGAATCGGTTGTAGCGCTGAATCAGGACGCATCCAGCATTTATTATAATCCTGCATCAATTGCTCAACTGGATCAAACGGAGATTTCCATTTCCACTATCCAATGGCCAGCGGATATAACCTATGATTATTTCAGTATGACTCGTCGTGTTTTCGGCCGCCATTATTTAGGACTGAGCGGCGGCATTCTTCACATGGAACCCATGATGGAAACGACGGAATACCATCCGGATGGTACGGGAAACTATTTTACCTTCCAGGATAGATTCATTGGATTGAGTTATGGTGCGAAAATGACGGACCGATTCAGCTTTGGAATTACGGTCAAACACGTTTCTGAAGAACTTGCGGGAAATGATATGAGTTCCGTATTAATGGATTTGGGGACTTTTTACTGGACCGGGTTTAAATCCTTGAGGTTTTGTGCATCCATATCCCATTTTGGCGCCCAAGTTTCCCCCAGTGGATCCTATGAAAAACGGATCCTGAATCAGGACTCGGGAGAAGAAATTATTGAAGTGACCGAATTTGAAAAGTTTTCACCTCCCACCATATTCAGAGTAGGAGGCGCCATGGATCCGATTGAAAGCAAGATTCAGCATCTTGTCCTGTCGATCCAATTGAATCATCCCGTCGATAATGCGGAATACATTGTTACCGGTATGGAATATTCGTTTATGAAAATGCTGTATTTCCGTGCTGGATATAAAATGAACAAAAATGAAGAGAATTTGACTCTGGGTGCGGGGATCGTAGTTCCCGTAGGTCCCATTAAAATAAGGGCGGATTTCGGTTACGCCAATTTTGATCACTTATCGGACCCAAAAAGGTTCAGCATGGGATTCTCATTATGAAGAAACTGGCCATTGTCGCTTTTCTCTTTATGATATCGAATCTATTCGTTTCATGTGTGGATAAATTTGCTATTCCAAGTGACGTCAATTCCAATGGTAATAATGATTTTGGAGCAGGCGACACAACCTATCTGCAGCTGAACCCGGTTTGGGACTCTTCCTATGGATTGTCCAAACCTGTAGAAATTTCCATCGCTCAGGATGGTCGGATCTTTGTTGCGGATTCGGGCAACCATTCCATTCATGTTTTTGATCAGAATGGCAATTCTCCAGCAGGATTTGATTTGTTGAAGAATTTGATGGATGAAGATTCAACAATGCTTTCACCTGTCGACGTGGATGTGGATAAAAAAATGAACGTCTTTTTTATCGATGGTTCCAACCGAGTGTTTGTATGGAACCATTATTGGAATACGGTTGGGATCAATCGCGTGTCGACCAGAGGCATGTTTGTGAATATTTCCAGCGGAATAGATACAGTTGAACATGTTGGAACGGATGTTTGGTATTCATTGTTGAACAGTTCGGATTGGGAACTGGTTTCCGCGGTCTTTGAGGATAATACCATAATGATCGATTCATTATTGCGACCACATTTATTCTATGCAGGTTCCGACTTGGACGTATACCCTTACCAAACCGATTCCAGCCGCTACACTGGTCTTACCGCTCCTGCTGACGATGAAAATATGATTTTTGTAACCGATGGCTATGGGGGTGACCAGAGTCCGCCTCAACACCGCATCGTACAAATCAATTTTCAACCATCCATACTGGTGGAATTGTCAACCGGCGAAATCGTATGGGCTTTTACAGGTAAATTCGGGCCTTTCGTCGAGGGATATGGAACAGGTGCAGGTACCGTAAACCAACCCACAAGTCTGGATGTGGATTATCAAGGGAATTTGTATTATACCCAAGCGGGTGATTATTTTCCGGTACATATGCTGGTTCCAAATTTTTCAGGTGATTTTGCCGCATACACGTCAGGATTCCAACCGGAGGCAGATGATATCATGAATCCATCTTTATATTCGGATGCAGTTGACGTTGCCGTCGACAACGATAAAAATATCTATGTCGTTGACCAAAATAATGCGGATGTAAGCGTTTTTGATTCAAAAGGCCGTTTTTTCAAAATGGCTGGATACGAATCGTCGACAGACACAACTTCCATCATGGGCAAACCCGTAGCCGTAGCCGTTGACGACAGAGGCGTGGTGTACCTATGCGATATGGACCATGGTTCGGTCTATCGATTTAAACTATCAAATTCACTGGATGAGGATATTTTACCCGAAGACTGAGTCGTGATTAACGTTCGCCCATTTTTGAAATATATTCCTCTGGTTTCCATATTAATGTGCCAGGTGGGAGATGTGGCTTATGTAAAATATTTCAAAGACAACCATAGTTTTTTGTCCAATATTTCCATGTTGGCCACGGCCAGGCGTGGCGAGAGTCATTTGGCAATCAGTTATAACGAGAAAGACCATCCAATCAAAATTGAGCATTATCTGGCGAATGGGGGATTGGAAAAACGGGAAGTCTTGAAATATGATGAACAGGGGAAACTTATCGAGAGAGGTGAATACGATGAAAAAGGAGTATATTCCAAACTAATCGTTATCGGTGATTCGGAACCTTGGAGCAAAGAATTTCGGATATGGCGATATTCCGAAAACGAGCCCTTGACGTTTACGGATCAACGCACCCGTTTTACCTTGGGGAGTGGAGAACGCGTCACAAAGATTATTTTTGAAACCATTGACGGGCAGAAATACGGCCAGATCGACTTGGATTACGATTACCTTGGCAGCTTGGCCGAAGAACGGTGGCGGGATCTGCCTTCCGGCCGCGTCATACGCAGGTTTAAGTATAAATTCGACGTTATGGCTGAAATGATACAAATCTGGGAGTTTGGTTATGATGAAGAGTTGATTTCAAACGTAGCCATCAACCAGGCCCCAGCGGATGAATTATATAAGACTCCACCACCCAGAACCCATAATACCCTTGATGAAGTGGATATCATTGAGAAAGAGATCAAGGCAGGAAGAATTCTCGTTCCTCATGGTGGAATCATACCTCATACGCAATGGGATGAGATGGTGCTGATGAATGGGGGAATTATGAGGGTTGATTTTGTGGATATGACCGAAAATGGCATCAAGTTCAGAGTGAAGGATGAGGATGAAATACTCACCATATCGCCTCATCGTGTCCGGTCTTTGACCTCCCGGATGGGTGATGTAATTTATCCCAAATCAATTCAAGCTGAATCACATTGAAAAAACATACTCACTTTCCAATATGGATTTTATTGGGCCTGGTTTTTGCACAGGAATATCCGCCGCCCACCGACCTAATAACCATTCCCACCGCCGGGACGCTCGCACGGGGTAGCTTTTCCCTGGATATGCGAATACAGGACGAAGGCGGCATGATTCTAGGGCTTAGTGCCGGGATAACGGACCGGTTTCAGTTTGGTCTGTCCTTTGGATCGCCAAATTTGATTGGCGACGACAGTCTTCGCTGGTACCCCAGGCCGGAAGCCAGTTTGAAATATCTTCTTATTGGTGAAAACACATCCATGCCTGGAGTTGCTTTGGGTATCAATACCCAAGGGTTCGGCAATTATTACGATGCGGATTCCTTGGGCCGATATGCAACAAAAGCCTATGGCGTCTATCTTTCAGCTTCAAAAAATTGGCGATCCCCTTTGGGCAACATGGGGCTTCATTCAGGCATCAATTATAATTTTATCGAGATAAACGATGGGGATGAGGATCCAAGCCTGTTTTTTGGTCTGGATCTGGAGCTGAACCCTGAATTTTCCATATTATTGGAATTCAATAGTGCCATGAATGAAAACGAAATGACGGCGGAAAGTATGGCCATCAATCGCGGCGGATACCTGAATGCGGCCATTCGATGGTCTTTTGTGGAATCTCTGCATATTGAACTGGATCTGAACAATTTACTGTTTGATGAAGAGAAAGTTGATTATTTCAAACGAGAATTGAAAATTACCTATATCGAATATTTTTAGGTTAGCTTGCCGTGAATTTTTTTTCATATGTATTTTTTCTTTGTTTTTCGATTTGTTTTTCAAAAATCACGCCTTATGATGCTGGAGTACGCGCATATGAAAACCGTGCAGTGAACGCTGTCGGTATCGTGGCGCAAGCGGACTCCATCAATCGAGCCATCATTGAATTCAAAAAAGCGGAGAAAAATTCTGAAACAGAACTGAACACCGGTATTTATCTGCTTCGTTGCTATTATTTCAAAGGGAAATTCGTTGCCAATACTGATAATGAAAAGAAAGCGGTCTTCAATGAAGGTAAGGTGTTGGCTGAATCGATGCTGGAATTATACCCCGAATCCGCCGCAGTGCGATATTGGTACCTTGCCAATTTGGGA
>CAYNPR010000053.1:0-8956 GCA_964399115.1 uncultured bacterium
AATTCGGCAAGCGAGTTACCGTTTATGCTTTTTACGTTTCTGATGATTCTCTTTAATGTTTGTTTCATTTTTATCTCCTTTGGGGTTCTTGTTTAAACAAGTTTCAATTACCCCTTTTATGCAATAGATGTGCCGAAAAACGTATAAACCTTGAAAAAAATGGTTATTTCCATTGTGAAAGTATTTCTATTTTTTATTCGATTTTGAATTGTAACAAAGATAGACACATGATTTATCGAGAATATATATCAAAACGTTACACACCCTTACGGCCTGGAGCCAGGCCCGAAAAACATGTGGGTATCATATACTATAAGGGGGAAACTTTATGGTATGGCTGCTAATAAAATTTGAGTAATTGCAAAAAGCCCCAGATTGTATCCGGGGCTTTTTGCAGCAGAGACAGATTAAATGTGATTATATGCAGTTATTCCACAAATAAGCCAATAGAATTTTCTTTTCAGCGGGTCGCTGAAAGCCCTGTCTTTAATTTGGCGGCGTTTGCTGCTCGCCAGTTAAAAAAGCGTTTTGCAGCTCAATGTCCCTTGCGTCAATGGAAACCACAGCGGCTTTATGCTCCTCATTTGGTTTATGATACTCTACAACCAAATCTTCCATTTTCGCATCGGAGTTTTCTTGGGTGCTTGAATTATTGCCCAATGAGAAATGCCACCATTCAAATTTATGTTGCACGATTCCTACTTTTTCCAATTCTTTCCGTATCGTTGGGAGGCTCTTCATCATTTTATTTGTTTGTGCAAGGTCAAATGCATATCCAATTGTATGGAATGACGTATCTGGCGATGCCACTTTTGCAGGATTTTTTCCCGTCGCTACGTCAGCTAAATATTTATTATACTGGCGTTGCTGTGCATCAGGATGCCTGTATGCATCTTGGATTTGCAGCGTGATTCCATGTTTGGATTTGAGTACTTTGGATGCTGTTAGGAATTTATCTGCCATTGGTTGAGCCAATCTCACTCTGCCTTTACCTTTATAACGCTTAAATCCATTCACTTCCACCAATTCGTGATTTTCGCTGACCAACTTATTTCTAAAAGCAAATATTTCAGCATCCTCTCGTGCCTTATCGTTGAAAATGACGTTAGCGTAAGTATCCATCCAACGTTCTTCATTCGGCATATTTTCCACGATGGGAATATTATGATTGCCACTGTCGATGTCTGGGGTGTTATTTGTAGGATCTACTATAAAACTATCATTGAAAACAAAATTACCGTAGGGCTCCATCCAGTTTTCTCCATTTGGCGTATTGCTGCCAATGGAAAGCTTATGATGGGCATTGTCGACGATTGGGGTGTTGCTTATGGTATCAACCTGCGAAATATAACGCTTATAGTGCAGACCTGATTTCCAAAGAACGGATATAAGAATTATGGTGATTAGGGCTACGGTGTGCCGTAGCTTTAATTTTTTTTTTGACTGACTCTTTTCTCACCAGTGAAAGTTTCTTGCAGCTCAATGGCCTCTGCGTCAATAGCGGCTACAGCTGCTTTATGCTCTTCATACATTTTCTTATATTCTACAATGAGTTGTTTTCTTTTTTCATGCAAAACAGTCACTTTGCTGGAAAATTCCGAAAATTTATCACTCAACAGAACATTGGTTGGAAGATCCATTATGATTTAACTCCGTTTCTGATTATGGGTTTTCCTTACACATCATAATGATGTGCTATCGAGTACAAATTATCAATAAAATAGTTGTCTAGGCAACTATAATTATAAATCAAGGGGATTTACCCTTACAGCATGGAAACTTGGCATGGCACTGGTGGAAAAAGATTGTTTTTAATCCTGAGTCGAACTGGACTTCATTGCAAAAAAATATAAAAAAAACCCCGGATTGTATCCGGGGCTTTTTTTTCGGTAGGTTAATGATGATTTACTTGGGCTATTTTAATTCTCTTATAAGCAATCTCTGTGCCGATATTGAAAAAAATGAAAAAAAAACTTTTTTCATGGATAAAATAGGAAAAAATAACAAATAGTGACGTATTGCATGTAACAGTTTGTAACGTATTTATACAAAAAAGCTCCGGTATAATGAAGCTCATGAAAAATAACGGAGTCGAATTTGTTTTAAAATTGAAGCAGTTTATTTAAATATTTTGGACCTTCAGCATCTGCGATATATAAAATAGGCGGTTCAGCGTCTTCACCTGTGCCACTGCCGGCAATCACTGCATAAATAAAGTGTCCGTCCTGGAAGGGGCTTTGCATTGGGTTCCCACCAAACTTAAAAAGCCAGTCATCATGCCCAGCGAATCTGGACTCGGGGCAGGCATCGCAATTTTCAGTCGCTGCAATGGTATCGTTCACAAAATGAGCTCCAATTGGCATGGGTGCTTCTTCATGGTCGATACCAAAAACAGAACACCAATTCTCACCTAATTCGCTGTCAAAATTTAAAAAGGATTCAAGATCATTAATCAGATCAAGCTCATTTGTATAACCTCCAACGTTCATATTATACTTGTCCTGCCCAGGGAAACGACCGCGGCCTTCCTGGGTTGCAGTCTCCTGGTAAAAGTTCTGAGCCAGGACAAGGATCTTATCCAATTCTTCTTCAGCTTTACGGACCTTGCCGCCTTCCATCATATCGGACATTTTTCCAGATGCCGTGGCAATAAAGGTGGCCATCATGGCGGTGATCACGGCAAATTCCGCGAGAGATTGACCACTTTTAGGTTTTAAAAATTTAAATTTATTATTTTTCAAGGCTATGACCTTTCTCCATCGGATTGAATGTACCGGTTCTATACAATATTATTATAGCAAAAAATGTGCCGTTTTTAATTGCTTAGGATATTAATTGTCAGCCTTTGGACAAGGCTTCGTACATGTCCCAGATCGGAAGGAAAATTGAGAGTGCCAGGGTCAGGATCATGATACCCATGATCACGGTGATGAAAGGTTCCAGTGATGCCGTAAGTTTCAGGACGCGGTCCTGGACTTCTGCATCCGTCATGTCGCCGATTTCCTTCAGCATATCATCTATGGCGCCGGCGTCTTCTCCCACTTGGATCATCTTCAGAACATGTGGCGGAAAGACGTCGTGGGTATGGCGACTGATTGCATCTGACACCCTTTTCCCCATTTCCACGTCGGCATGCACATTTTCCAGGCGGCGCTCCAGGAAAGCATTACCCACGGTCTTTGCAGAAATATCCAGCGCTTCCAGGATGGGAACGCCCGTCCTGTCCAGGGTATCCAGGATGTGGCAGAAACGGGAGATGGCCATCTTCTGGGCAAGGGGGCCAAAAATGGGCAGGCTCAATATGGTTTTATGCCATTGGTATCGGCCTTCATTTGTATTGATGGCTCTCCAGAAGATGAGGATAAAGGCAAGCGTGAAAAAAATAATCCCGCCCCAATTATCTTGGATGAATTGATCAGTGGCCAGCAGAATTCGGGTGGGTAGGGGCAGTTCAATCCGTGTGGATGAGAACAGTGTTGAAAAACGGGGAAGAATATAGGTCACTGCAAAAACACCCACCGCAAGGGTAATCCCAATAACAATGGATGGATATCGTATTGCCGCCTTGATGCCCATTTTCAATTTCAGGTCGTGGGCAATAAAATCCGCGAGTTGGAAAAGAACTTGGTCCAGGACACCTGCACTTTCACCAGCCCTCACAATATTGACGAACATGGAATTGAATACCTTAGGATGTTTTTTCATTGCTTTCGACAACGACAATCCGCCGGAGACGTCATTGATGACGTTGTTGACGGTCCTGTTCAGCAGGGGATTGGTTTGGTCCGATTGAACGGAGTCCAATGCATCCACCAGGGGGACACCCGCCTTGAGCATGACCGACAGCTGCCGGGTAAAATTGTAAATGTCCTGTGGCGGGACTCTTTCAAAAAAGGAGAATTCCATATTGAGAATCGATTCCTTTTTTTCGGAGACAGAGATGGGTTCCAGCCCCATTCTTTCCAATTGCATCAGGGCGCCATCTTCACCAATGGCTCTTAATTCTCCTCGAACGACACCTTTCTCAGGGCTCGTGGCGATGTACGAAAACATGGAAGTTGTTTTAGCCTTTTGTTCGGAGTCCATGCTGGTCCAATTTACGGTAAAGAGTCATCCGGCTTATGCCCAACTGCTGTGCCGTCAAAGTCATATTCCAATTTGTTCGCGTTAAACCTTCCAAAATAGCTTCGCGTTCCAATTCTTTTAACGATCTAATTTCATGAGGTGTGTCGTTGTTGGAAGTAGGTCTGGGATTGATCGCGGCATGGTCATCGAATTCGCTTTCTTGTGAAGATTGTTCTGTTTTATGAACAGTTTCATTAATGGGTTCCGTTATGCTAATGTGACTCGATTCATCCAGGATTGGTTTGATCTCCTGTTCGGTCAAGATCGCAATGTCGTTGACTAAGACAATGCGTTCCAATGAATTCTCCAATTCCCTGATATTACCAGGCCAAGGATGAGATTTTAGGAGATTCATTCCGGCAGGAGAGACGTATCGAACGGGTGCATTGTGTTTTTTGATTAATTTTTTCAGGATGTTGATCGTAAGGGTAGGAATGTCATCTTTTCGATCTCTCAAGGGTGGGATTGTGATGGGGAAGACGTTGATCCGGTGGAAAAGGTCCTGCCTGAATTCACTCTTTTTGATTTTTTCTTCCAGATTCTGATTTGTTGCGGATATAATCCTGACGTCCACTTTCAGTGTTTCGGCACCGCCCACGCGTTCAATCTCACCACTTTCCAGCACCCGGAGAATTTTGGCTTGGAGCGAGGGGCTCATATCGCCGATTTCATCCAGGAAAATTGTCCCGGCGTTTGCCGCTAAAAATTTTCCATCCTTTCGTTCAATTGCACCGGTAAATGCTCCTTTTTCATGGCCGAACAATTCACTTTCCAAAAGTTCTGACGGAATGGCGGGACAATTCACCGAAATACAGGGTCTGTCTCGTCTCAGACTGGTTTTATGGAGCGTGTTGGCCACTAGGTTCTTGCCGGTTCCACTTTCACCGTAAAGAACAGTTGTGACGATCTTGTTTTTTATTTGCGTAAGAAGTTGGTACAAATTGAGCATGGTTTCAGACGTTCCAACCATGTTGCAATATCCCACCGATGTGAAATCTCGATGGAGATGCTTTGGGATTTCGTCGATGAAATCATGGAAACGTTTTGCGGATTGGATGATCGTTAGAAGATCTTCTTGTGTGATCAGGTCCGGCTCAAACCAGGAAAAGACGCTTTTTCCGAAATTATCCAAAATCTGGGACCTTCGTTCATCGCTTCGCAAAGCCGAAATGATCGGAACGTTCAAATCCATGGAAGTGAATTCTTCAATCAAACGGGACGCCGACATGAGAGGAAGTTTGTCTTCTACGATAATTGCATCAAAATCCTGAGTTTGCACCGCACTCAAGGCAATCATTCCATTTTGGACGTAGTCAACGTTTGTGTCGGTTCCTGAAAGCTGTGGGATGCTCCGTTTATTTCCGCCGACGTACAAGACCTTAATCATCGTACAATCCTCGTTGTGCCCAGTGTTTCATAGATTTCACCAAGGGTGGTATCCCCTCTCTTAACTTTGGTAAACCCATCTTCCAAAAGTGTGATCATACCGTTTTTTCTGGCAACTTCCCTTATTTTGTAACCCGGTGAACTTTGCAGCACGAGTTCGGCGATATCTTGATCCATGATCAATAGTTCGAAGATTCCGATTCTGCCTTGGAATCCCGTATTTCTGCAAGCAAGACATCCTTTACCGACATAAGCGGTAAATTCTTCTTTAGGATCCAAGCCAATCAATCTTAATTCTTTTTCAGAGGGAGAAAAAGGTTCCCGGCATTTCTTACAGATTCTGCGTACGAGCCTTTGTGCCAAAATACCTTTTACCGTTGACGCGATGAGAAAAGGTTCCACATCCCAGTTCAGCAACCGGGTAAATCCCGATGCGGCGTCATTGGTATGGATAGTACTGAAAACCAAGTGGCCCGTCAGCGCTGCCCGAATTGCCAGTTCCACGGTTTCTTCATCCCGGACCTCACCCACCATGATAATGTCCGGATCCTGTCGTAAAATGGACCGAAGGGCCGAGGCAAAGGACACGCCGGATTTTGTATTTATCTGCGCCTGATTGATATTTCCCAGGTCATATTCAATGGGATCTTCAATTGTAACGATATTGACTTCTGGAGTCTCCAGTTTGTTCAGGGTGGAATAAAGTGTGGTCGTTTTACCGCTACCCGTAGGGCCCGACACCAAAATAATCCCTTCACTCCCGATGAGCGTTTTGTTGTATTTCTCCTTTGTTTCCGGTTCAAAACCAAGGTCACTCAGGGAGTGTAGCGCTTCGGAAATATTCAAAAGCCTGAGTACGGATTTTTCACCATAAAGCGTTGGGTAAGTGGATATACGCAAATCAAGGCGGCCCGTGGATGATTTGAACAATATCCGTCCATCCTGTGGGCGGCGCGTTTCCGCAATGTCCATATTGGACATAATTTTAAGGCGAGAAATAAGTGCAGTATGAATATCCTTTGGAAGTGTTTGAAAATCTTGAAGGCGGCCATCGATTCGGTATCGTACGCGAATGTCGTTTTCTCGGGGCTCAATGTGGATGTCCGAGCACTGGTATCGCTGGCTTTGAGAAATGATGCTGTCAACAAGCTCTACGACCCTGCTTTCGTCAAACAGATCGGAAATATCCGTGACGCCCTCACCCGATGTTATATTTACGAATCCTGAAATACCGTAATGCAGGTCAATTGCATTTTCCAATTCACTTTCCGTGACGATAACGGGTTCAATTTTTAGATCAGTGGCTTGTCTCGCGGCATCTATTGGACCAGAATCAAGAGGATCTTTCACTGCAAGGTTTAACGTATTGTTCAGGCGAAAGAGAGGAAGCATTTTGTTGGAGCGAATAAGGTGTTCCGGTATAAGGGATAATATGGTTTTATCAATATCATAATGTCCCAGCGATAAAAATGGTATTCGCAGCTGCTGGCTGATATATTTGTTCAATTCCTGTTCGTCCATAAACCCAAGTTCCCGAAATATGACACCTAGGTAAACGTCTTTTTCTTTTTGGATGTCCAACGCTTTTTGGAGTTGCTCCTCATCAATCTTTCCAGCTTGAAGGAGAATTTGGCCCAGTGTTTTTTTTGTTGTCGTAACCATATCAGAAAATTGTGGAATAGTACCAACTTAAAATCATATTCCCTCGACCGACCGAATTGGTGAGCAGGGTTACAAGCGTGCCCATCGCAAGGTAGGGGCCAAAAGGAATTTTCATCCCGCGTTTAACTGTTCCCAGCATTACCATTAAGACAACGACAATTGCAGCAAACAGGAAACTGAGATACAATGCCAGTACGGATAGTTCGAATCCTAAAAATCCTCCCAGAATCAAACCGAGTTTTACGTCGCCAAAACCAATGCTTTCTTTCTTTAAGATGAATTGTCCAATGATTCCCATGGCGAACAGGAACCCTGCAAAGACCAAGCTTCCGTATAACCCGTCTTCCCAGTGTATTGGCAACCAATCCAGAACCAGAGAAGGGATTAGAACAACCAGTCCCAGAATGATGAAGCCGTTGGGAATTATAAGATGATCCATATCAATAAAGCTGATTGCGATGAGTGAGTAGGCGAGGAAAAGAAACATGAAAAAGGAGGGTGTCAGACCGTAGATGAAGTACAAACATAGCGAAAGTGAAGCAGTCAGTATCTCCACAATTGCATACCGAATTGTAAAAGGTTCGGAACAGTGTCGACAGTTACCCCCTAGGAAAAAATAACTCAAAATGGGAATATTGTCGTAGAGTTTTATGGATGTTTTACAGGAAATGCAATGGGATCCAGGTTTAATCAAACTCATTTTTATGGGAACCCGGTATATGACCACATTCAGAAAGCTGCCAATGGATGCGCCTAAAATAAACAGCAATAGAATTATCACTTCGTTTGGCAGTGGGTACGTCATTTGGAAACTTTCTCTATGAGGGTCATCAGATCCCTGAACCGGAATGGTTTACCAATAATTTCGTTTGCACCACTTGGTTCGATTTTACTCTTAACTGATTCAAGTTTATTGGTTGTCATCAGAATAATTGGAATATCCTTAAACCTATCGTCAAATTTCAAAAGTCGCGATAAACGATATCCATCAACACTTGGTAGTAAAGTTTCCGCTACGATCAAATCCGGAGATTCGTTACAAACCCGTGCATAGCCTTCATACCCATCTTTTGCAGTAATCGGGAGCATCCCCCGTTTTTTAAGTTGGTTAGACAGTGATTTCAAGATGGCATCGTCGTTTTCAATGACGAGAACTGATTTTTGTTTAATCTCTGACATGATTAATCTTGCAGGGAAAAACCAGAGAAATACGGGCGATTCCCTTACCTCGAATCGTTAAACTTAACGAAAAAATCAAAAAGTGTCACATTTATTTACATTATACACTGAAAAGGATGTTTCAATGTGTTACAATAAATATAAAAAACAAAATATAGTAATTGATAAAACCTAATTTTTTTAATTTTTGAATCAGGCTATTATCTTAATTTTTATTCTTCATGACCTCGGTATTTGACGCAAAACCTCCTGATTATTCTGAAATCGATGCAGTGAGAATCTGCGAGATCCATTATAACATGCATGGGAAGGCTGTAGATCTTTATAGTGAAAGAGATCAAAATTTCTTATTTATTGCTGAAGATGATCGAAAATTTGTTTTAAAAATATTCAACCCTGCAGAAGACAGATCCATTTTAGAAATGCAGCATAAAACCATTTTATTTATTCGCTCGAAGGATCCTGGTTTAGGTGTACCTATACAGGTCGGTGAGATCCAGATCATGGAGAAAGATGAAGTTTCAAATTTTGTTCGGCTCGTTTCATACTTGGACGGTCAATTCCTCAAGGATGCAGCCCTGGATGAAAAATCCTGCGAAAAGCT
>CAYNPR010000054.1:0-8949 GCA_964399115.1 uncultured bacterium
AAAATTTAAATAATACACAGCGTGCCGCCGTGGAAGCATCCGATGGACCTGTTTTAATATTTGCCGGAGCGGGGAGTGGGAAGACCCGTGTCCTGACCCATAAGATGTACTACCTCATCAACGAGGATTTGTACAAACCGCAAGAAATTCTCGCCGTTACTTTTACAAACAAGGCAGCAAGGGAAATGAAAAACAGGGTGTTGAAACTCCTTAAGACAGATGACCTTCCCATCACAATTGGGACTTTTCATTCCGTCTGTGCCCGTTTATTGCGCATTGAAGCCAAACATCTCGGCATTAGCCATCATTTCGCCATTTATGACGTTCAGGATCAGTTGGATCTGCTGAAGGTCATTCTCAGAGATCTAGATATCCCCAAGGAACAACTGGAACCAAATTATGCAAGAAATCAGATCAATTATTTCAAGAATAAAATGATTACGCCAGGTTCACAGGAAAGAAAAGCAAGGACAATCCTGGAGAAAAAGATTGTTGAAGTGTACCGTACTTACGAAAAGTCACTTCGTGAAAATGATGCATTGGATTTTGATGATCTCCTGCTGTATCCCCTTGAATTATTTGATAAAAATCCCGAACTATTGACCAAGTACCAGGAAAAATGGAAATATATTTTAGTGGATGAGTATCAGGATACAAATCGTCCGCAATATCACTTATTAACTCGTCTTGCGGAAAAGCACAAACAAATCTGTGTGGTTGGTGATGATGACCAGTCCATCTATGGATGGCGGGGTGCGGATATTTCCAATATATTGGATTTTGAAAAATTCTTCAATGGTTGTCGCGTTTTTACCTTGGAGAAGAATTATCGTTCCACACAACAGATTTTGGATGCAGCTATGTCGGTGGTGAACAATAATGACGACCGGGCTGAAAAGAATCTGGTTGCAGCCAATGGTTCCGGCGAACTTCTCGGACTGATTGAGACTAGGGATGAGTTGGAGGAAGCCGATGCCATCGTTTCCGCTATTGAGAAAGAGATTAAACTCAATAAAAGAATCTTCAGCAACTTCTCCGTGCTATACCGGACGAATGCGCAGTCCCGTTCCTTGGAGGACAATTTTCGGAGGATGGGAATTCCGTACAATATTGTGGGCGGCATACGGTTTTATGCACGGAAGGAAGTCAAGGACGTCTTGGCGTATTTAAGGCTGGTGGTTAACCTGAAAGACACAATTTCTTTGCGCAGAGTTGTGAACTTACCCCCGAGGGGTATCGGCAGCAAGACGATGGACAAATGTGTTCAGCAGGCTGAAATTGAAAAACTTGAATTATTCGACGTACTGAAATCTGCGGATAAAATGGCTATTCGCGGGAAACAGTCCGAAGCATTGATATCCTTTTTCAATTTGATAAAAAAATATCATGACCTAAGGAATAAACTCAGTGCATCCGAGCTGGCCAGAAGCCTCATCGAGGAAGCGGGAATCATCAAAATGTACAAGGGATATGAGGACCCGAATGATAGGGAACGGTTCGAAAACGTAAATGAGCTATTAAACAGTATTGACGAATTTTGTCAAAAAGATCCGGATGCAACCTTAAGTGATTTTCTTGAGGAAGTTTCTCTTTTGAGCGACATTGATCATTGGAATGATTCCGATAACCGGGTAACGTTGATGACGGTTCATTCATCAAAAGGGTTGGAATTTCCCGTTGTCTTCGTATCCGGTTTGGATGATGGATTGTTTCCACTTTATAATTCGCTCAATTCCAAGGAGGAATTGGAAGAGGAGCGTCGTTTGTTTTACGTAGCATTGACCCGTGCTCAGGAACGAGTGTTTCTCCTGTATGCAACCAATCGAAGACGAATGGGTGGCGAGAACATTTTGGGTATGCCGAGTCGGTTCATAAGTGAAATCCCAAATGAATACTTGGATCGTATTGAATTTCGGTCGGCTTTAACTCGGCGAGTCGTTGGAGGAACCAAAAGTAAAAATACAAAGGTTGAAATGACTCGCACCATCACCACGTTCGACGATTTTAAAGTAGGAGACAAAGTCGAACATTCGATTTTTGGTGAAGGCAAAATCATGGTTTTGAGCGGTACGGGTGAAAACCAGCGTGTGGGAGTTATATTCAAGGATGGCACAAAAAAGAAACTTATCGTTAAGTACGCAAACCTAACGAAAATAGACTAATCTGATTTTCCACAAATTCCTGTTTAATTAAATACCGGCTTTTGTTAATTTTGGTTGAGACTCAATATCAATAAACAGAAAAATGACAGATAAACAAAATCAAATATTCCTAGAGATGCTTCGAAAAGAAGGGCTCAGATTTACTCAACAGCGACAGGCAGTTTGGAATGAGATCAAAAAAAGTCATGAACACCGTGATGCCGAGGAAATTTATATATCCATAAGAAACAGTGGAAGCAAAGTTTCGAGAGCAACTGTGTATCGAACCATCGAAGTATTGGTGAATAATAGGTTGCTCCGCAAAATGGACATGGGTGATGGAAGAAATCGATTTGAACCCCGGCTCGATGATAAACATCATGATCATATAATTTGTTTGGAGACTGGAGATATCATTGAGTTTTACAGTGACGAACTAGAAAAGCTGCAGGAAACAATAGCAAAAGACCATGGGTATGAACTTGTTCGGCACGTGCATCAATTATTTGTCAAACCGCTAAAAAAATAACACTATGACCCTGGTCGAGCTTCCCCCGTTCCAAATTGGAACCATTGTTGCATTGGAAGGCAATCCAGCATTTAAAACACGATTGATTGAAATGGGATTTTGTGAAGCTGAGAAGGTTCGAGTCATTCAAAAATTACCATTCAAGGGTCCCATCCAATTAAGAATTCGAAACGCGATGGTGTCTTTGCGATATCAGGATGCATTCAAAATTAAAGTACAGGTAGATGGCAGATAAAACTGTTGCCATTATTGGAAATCCCAACTCCGGGAAGACGGCCCTCTTTAATGTTTTGACTGGCCTGAATCAGAAGGTTTCCAACTATCCTGGCGTAACGGTGGAACAAGTGATTGGGAAAGCCAATCTCGGTGTTGAGCAAGTCGAAATATTGGATCTGCCCGGGACGTATAGCCTGGTGCCGGAATCCCATGATGAACGAATCGTATCTCAAGAATTTGCCAACTGGGCACTTGGCAATAATAGGCCCGACTGTATTATTTCCGTGGTGGATTCCACTAACCTGAAAAGGAATTTATATCTCACGTCTCAATTTCTGGATTTGGGAATCCCGGTAATCGTTGCCCTGAATATGATGGATCTTGCCCGTCAAAAGTCCATTGAAATTGATCATGAAGTATTAAATCAACATCTGGGCGCGTTTTCAGTCATCCCTGTCTCGGCAAGGTATCATGAAGGCATTGACGATTTAAAATCAAGTTTAATGAATGCACTTGAGTCAACTTCCGTCATCGATTCAAAATTAATGGTTCCTGAACCGGTACGGGATGCTGTTTTGCCAATTCAGGATTGGTATAAGACTCATTTTGGATTTGCCGATTCCCTGGCCTTATCCCTGGCGATCCGTGTCACGACTTCTGAACGGGTGGAAGGATTTGAATCACCGGATTCAGCTCTTATTGAAACCGCTCGTTCCCAATTATCAAGTATTGGATTTCCCGCAGAAACTCTTGATGCTACCTTGCGATATCATTGGCTGGACCAGATAGTACCCGCATCGGATATACCCATCGAAAAAAGATCCAGAAGTGAAAGAACTGATGAAATCCTGACTCACAAGTGGATGGGGCCGCTAATTTTTATCGGAATGATGACCTTTATTTTTCAGGCCATTTTTTCTTGGGCGGCCATTCCTATGGATCTGATTGACCAGGCGGTTTCATATGTTGGGACTTTGGTTGCTCTCAGCTTGCCATCAGGACTGCTCCGCGATCTCCTTGTGGAGGGGATTATTGGCGGTGCCGGTGCAATCCTTATTTTTTTACCGCAGATCCTGATCTTGATCCTATTTTTAACGTTATTGGAAGATTCAGGTTATATGGCCAGGGTAGCCATCATGATGGATAAGGCTATGACAAAAGTCGGACTTCATGGCCGGTCGGTTTTGCCGTTAATCAGCGGTTATGCCTGTGCCATTCCGGGAATCATGGCCACTAGGACCATTGACAGTTGGAAGGAAAGGCTGGTTACTATTCTGGTGCTGCCACTCATGAGTTGCAGTGCCCGTTTACCCGTATATACTCTCATGATTGGTGCATTTATTCCAGACGTTCCCGTATTTGGATTTTTACGACTCCAGGGGTTGACCATGGTTCTCATGTATTTCCTGGGGTCTGTGACGGCACTCTTCCTATCCATCCTTTTCAGTAAATGGATCGTTTCGGAAAGAAAAACATCATTTATTATGGAGATGCCGCCTTATCGAACCCCTATGGTGAATACCGTTCTTCGTTCAGTTTACAATCGGGGAAAAATATTTGTCACTGATGCAGGGAAAATAATTATGGCGATTTCCATTTTGCTCTGGTTTCTGGTCAGTTTCCCAAAATCAGATAATGAGAATAACACCATGCATAATATTCACAGCAGTTTTGCAGCCAAGATTGGTCAAACGATTGAACCGATCATCGCGCCTTTAGGATTTGATTGGAAAATTGGGTTGGGATTGGTTACGTCCTTTGCGGCGCGGGAAGTTGTGGTCAGCACTCTTGCAACGATCTATAACGTAGAAAGCGGGGATGAGGACGTTGTTTCCCTGTCTGACGCTATGAAAAATGACGTAAATCCTCTCACCGGAAAACCTGTTTTCACACCCTTGGTGGCCTTAAGTCTTCTAGTCTTTTACGTTTATGCGGCTCAGTGCATGGCCACTTTTGCCATTGTTAGGCGGGAAACCAATTCATGGAAATGGCCCGCAGTGATGATGATTTACATGACTGGCCTTGCATATCTGGGATCGCTTATTGTTTATCAGGGCGGGTTAATGCTGGGTTATACCTGAACGCTTTTTCAGCGAGAGGTAATTCAGGAAGCGATTATTTTTACGTATTTGGATGAATCTCTTTCCGCTTGTCCTGCTTCTGTGTAATTCAATTTTTCGTATAATTTCTTCGCCGGTCTGTTTTTTGGCATCACAAAGAGTGAAAAGGATTTCACTCCAAAATTCTTTCCATGGTTTTCCAATCTTTGAATCAATTTTTCAGCCAATCCTTTTCGGCGATGGTCAGGGTCAATGAAAAGATGAAATAAATGGCAGTCTCCGGTACTTGCATTGAATCGCATGCTCAGATACCCGATGATCCAGTCTTTCTCCTTGATGACCATTGTTGTAATGTCCGGACTGTCGTAGGAAAGGGAAATCCATTTTTTAAATTGGAAAGGGAAGGGCATTCTCGGGTCTACGAAATTCAGTGTTTTTGGATCTTTGAACCAGGATTTGAAACAGGCTTCCAGGATCCTGCAGTCTTCGTTACGACCATAGGAGATTATCTGAAAAGAATATTCGTGTTCGCTCATGGTGAAATTTACCGTGTTTAACTGCTTGACTATAGGGAGAAACTCTCTGAAAATTCATTCCCTGTGAAAACTCTAACACCCATTAACAAATTCAAGGAAGGCGATTCAATCCAGGGTTTTTATCTTTGTGTCGAAAAACATCTCCGCCACACCCGGAGTGGTGATTTGTATCTAGATCTGGAGTTGAGAGATATCACCGGGCATATAAGGGCCAAGGTCTGGGATAAGGTTTCCGAACTGAATGACCAATTTGAATCGGGAGATGCAGTAGCCATCTCGGGAGACGTGGAATCTTTCATGGATCATCTCCAGCTGGTAGTGAAGAAAATCAGAAAAGCAACGATCCAGTATTACAGCCGTTATGGATTTGATCCGGTCCAGGTGGTGCCATCTTCCAAGCAGGATCCCCGGAAGATGTGGAAAAGCATAGAACGGATTATCAACGGGATGAAAGACAAATACTTGAGAACCTTGGTGGCAAATCTGTACAAGGCCAATAAGAAAAAATTGCTGGTTCACCCGGCTTCGGTGAAAATGCACCACAATTTCCGGTCAGGATTTCTGGAACACATCCTGACCATGGCAGAGATCGCCAAGAAGATTTGTCCATTATATCATTTGCACAAGGATCTTGTTCTAGCAGGTATCTTTCTGCATGATATCGGAAAACTCAAAGAAATCAATTCTGAATTGGAGGCGGATTACACCGATGAAGGGAACCTGATCGGGCACATTGTTCTGGGGAGGGATACGGTACGAGAAGCCATTCAGAAAATTCGGGGATTTCCACAGGATCTTGAGGAGAAAATTGAACATATTATTTTGTCTCATCAGGGCCGGTATGAATGGCAATCGCCAAAATTGCCTGCTTTTCCGGAAGCGTTACTGGTTCACATGATCGATAATCTTGATGCGAAAATGAACATCATGAAACAAGCCATCGATGAAGACTCCGAACCGGGTCGATTTACCAATCGCCACAATTTTTTTCGAATTCCAATCCTAAAAGATAATGAATCTGAATAAAATGGTCCGTGCGGCGATTTTTTCCGCAATGGCCATTGGTCTCGGATTCATGTTTATGTTGGTTCCCAATCTTGAATTCATTTCAGTCACGGTTTTCCTGTCTGGCTTAACGCTGGGAATCCCATATGGTGTAATGGTAGGCGGTACCACAATGCTGATTTATTCAACGATGAATCCGCTGGGGTCTGGACTTGTTTATCCCACACTTTTGGCTGGCCAGATCATTGCCATGGCTTTGATAGGAATGATTGGCTCTTTTTCTTTTCGTATTTTACGCAATGCTAAGTCTTGGCTTCTTATCGGAGTTGCAGGCCTGGCCGGTTTTTTCTGCGGTTTGTTATATGATGTAATTACCACAGTGACCTATCCTTTGAGCGCCGGTTATTCGTGGGAAGAGACCCTTGCCTACGGTATTTCGGGAATTTTGTTCACTCTCATGCATCTGGTTTCGAACTCGATCATTTTTGCACTTGTCGTTCCCGGATATCTGAGGCGAACGTCAACCACATGAAAAATTTATTTTTCGTTTATTTCATCTCGTTTCTTTGGTGCCAATCCACGGATTTCATACCTTATGATTGGGGAGGGCAGTTTGGATATGTGAACAGGAATGGAGGATTGTTCTGGAATGAAGATTGGCGAGCCGGACGATTGTTTTTTGACGGAACCTGGACTATTTATCCACGATTGTTCGGACCGGAAATTGAGGAGAAATTTATTAATTCAAATCAGGATGAAACCCAATTTGATACAACAGCGGTTATGTCTTATTTCATTTACGACCAGGGAGACTATTTATTGGATCGTCTTTCCGTGGGTGCGAATTATGCGGGGAATGGACGGAACTTGCATATCCACGGGTTTAAACGGAGTTATTCAGGCAGATACAATCAATATGATTCCGGCAGTTCCCAACCCATCCAGCAAACCTATATGGTTTCTTATGAATCCAAAAAAGACCGGAATCGTGCCGGGGTATCCGTAGGATATTTTAATACCTATTCCGGATTGGAGAATACCTTGACGCAGGGAATCATCGACAATCGAATGACGACGGCCAATTCTTTTTGGGACCGATCGTTTGGAAATTTAAAATCCAAAGTCTGCATTGACCAATTTTTACAGCGATACAAGGCCAACCATTCCTTATCGAAATACTCTGGTGTTCGCTATTTAACTCGGTCGAAATATTCAGGTGAAATTGTATGGAATAAATCCGAACATTTTTCGCTTTTTTCCAAATTAGAAATGAATTCAAGAAGTATAAAATCGGATTCAATAAATGTGGTTGAATGGAATGAAATTATAATGGGAAGTAAATTAAAAGGATTTAATATTCAAACGGGTATATTACACAATAATAACAATATAGAGAATGAAATTAATGTAGAATATGAAAAGAGAATTAACTCAATTAACGGTAAAATAGATTATGAACGAAATGTACTTCCCGTTCATTATTATGCGAGAGTATTTGATACTACAAACTTGTCCAACTTGGGTCGAAGAGATGTTTTCACCGGTAAAATTAACTGGACGGGAAAAAAGAATGACATACTCATATTTTTCTCAAATAGAAAGTATAATACTATATCCAACAGTGCTCAGACTAACACATCGAATATTCCTTCGGTTGAAACCAATTTTTCATATGGAATTCAATATCAAACAACGTTTATCCCATTCATCAAGTTGAAAACGAAGTATAAACGTCAGGATGGGACCAGTCTCATTTCCGATGGGATTAAGGATAAAATCAAATTAGAGACGGAAACCCAATTAAAACTTTTTGACGGTTTCATGAACTTGAATGCTTCCGTGTCTTTTAATGGATGGATGAATCGACAGTCTGTGGGGCATATGCATCCCATAGAAATGATTCCAATTCGGAATAGTAATTCAGCTGATTTAGACGACGTTTGGTTTATCAATGGGAGTGTTACTGCTTACGTTTCCACATTCACCATCAAATACGAATGGTATAATATTGCGGCAATGATTATTGCATCCTCGGAAACGGATCAGGATAATTATATTCAAGTGCATCCGGAGATGCCTCTTTTAGGACGACAAGTGAATCTATCTGTAGAGTGGCATTTCCTGGATTAATTATTTTTCCACACTTGATAATCACCAGGCAGGGTTCCTACAATGTAAGTATGGGTAAGTTGCCCGATCTCGTTGTGTACTAATACTGTATCCGGTGCCGTGTAATCACTTATCCCCAAGAAAACAGTATTTTGATGGGCTCCCGCAGAGTACAATGTTTTATAAGAGCCAATTTTAGCAGTACTGTTTAAGTTTAGGTCCATTTCCAGTGGAACGACACCTCCCTCATACGTACGATACACCTCGCCGGAAATTTTCATCATATCCCCGCCGCAAACTGCACCAGCGCCGTAATCCAACATGGTTACTTCGCCGGTCAATAAATTAATCCT
>CAYNPR010000055.1:0-8921 GCA_964399115.1 uncultured bacterium
AACTCCTCAACCGGTGAAGGGCTTTCTAATGAATTGGTTTACAATTTTAATTTGTTTTCAGGTTTTGTTTCATCTCTATATGGGCTATGCCAAGCAGACAATCGACCTAATCTCAAAGGATTCCCGTTAAGGCAAATTGGCTGTTTAGACCGCTTCACCCAGTTTTGTATTTGACCAACTAACTTCACTATAATAAATCTCCTAAAAAATGATTACTTATTCGCTTCATTTCAACTGACGGTTGATTCGTACAAATTGAAATCACTGATTTATTATTCAAAATCAGCCGGTGAAATTATTGCAATAAATATCAGTTTTATAAAATTATTATGTAATAATTTGTAATTAATTGATTAAATCATTTAGTAACTGAGTTTTTGAAAGTACCGCTCTGCGTGATGGCAGTATTATAAAAGTACGAATTTGATCAGGCTCCGACAACTTGTCTGCCAAATAATTAGAGTTGTTTTTTATTGTTAAATAAATTCTCGAAATTTCACCATGGATTTTTCCAAAAGCGTAACGGTCGCAGCAGAACGAATACAGCCCTATGTTCGCAAAACGCCCTTCATTCATTCTGTCCCATTTTCCGACACAACAGAATCAAACGTCCATTTTAAACTGGAGAGCCTCCAGGTTACGGGGTCCTTTAAGGTCCGCGGCGCCTTAAATAAAATATTGTCCCTCACGGATGAAGAACGATCTGGGGGCATCGTTTCCGCATCCACGGGGAACCATGGCGCTGCCGTAGCCTACGCATCCCAACAAGCAGGAACAGAATGTACGATCTTTGTCCCGAAGGATGTATCTTCGTCAAAAATGGACAACATTAAAAAATTTGGCGCTAACATTAAAGTGCACGGTACCGATTGTGTCCAATCCGAAGTCAAGGCTCGCGAAGTTTCTGCTGGAACTGGGAAAAAATACGTTTCACCTTATAACGATCCTTTGGTCATGGCTGGCCAGGGGACCATTGGCCTTGAAATAGAATCCCAGGGTGATCCTTTGGATGTTCTCATTGTATCCGTAGGTGGCGGTGGGCTTATTGGGGGAACGGCAAGCTATTTGAAGTCAGTCTGGCCGAATCTTCATGTGATCGGATGCTCACCGGAAAATTCCGCAGTCATGCTTCATTCCATAAAGGCAGGTAGAATTTTGGATTTGGAATCAAAACCAACCTTGTCCGATGGCACAGCTGGTGGCGTGGAAGAAAATTCCATTACCTTTCCCGTTTGTTCCGACTTAATTGATGAATCCGTCCTGGAGTCTGAAGAAGAGATCAAAACAGCCATGGTTGCCTACATGGAAATGGAACGTCAATTTCTGGAAGGGGCTGCCGGCACCGCAGTAGCGGCCCTGCTGAAAAAGAAAGACGAACTTAAAGGCAAACGCGTAGGTGTGGTGATTTGCGGTGGAAATGTCAGTTTGGATACCATTCGGAATATTTTAAATTGAATGCCGTTGATGAATCACGTTTTTAAAATTTTTCTATTTCTCATTTTCACAATAAATGTTTTTGCGGCCGAAAGGAAAACTGAGCAGGCCAGCGTTCCCGACCCTTTCAGATATACCGCGACTGCAAAAATTGGTGATTACGCTTTCCCTACGAATCCGATGAATGACCGGGCTTTGGGTTATCTCCTCCAAGGGAAGGTCCAGTCGGCAGTCACCAATTACGGAAATGTTATCAACTGGGATGAGCATCCCATGGGGATCTGGAACGGATACACCTATTTACCCTCGGTCGCCTTTATGGCCGGTGTTCCGGGGCACCAGTATTCTCATCGTTTTTCTTGGGAACTCGTGGAGGAAGTGAAAGATAACGATGATGCGGTTCTTTACAGCGTCTGGGTATCCGCGAATGCCCATGAATCCTGGTTTACCGGGGATGATACGAATTTTGTCGGGATTGTTTTTGATACGGAAAATGATTTTGGGATTTGGCGGCCGGACAGTGTTTCAAAAAAACTGGCATCGGATTTGATTGATGCTCCGAATCAGTGGGGTATCAATGAAGAAGGGAAAACGATATTTCTTTCTACTTTCGGATCGTTGAATCCCAACAATGCCGGGGCAAGGATTGGATTCATTTATCCCTGGGCTCTCCGTCCCAAGTTGATTCGGAGGGAAGACCAATTTGATTTTTACAACTATGGACCCGATTTCGAAGAATGGACCGAGGATGATGAATATATGTATTACGGGACCACTGTTTCGGAGTCTTGGATCTCCCGGATTGCCGGTTCGATCAATGGAGAATGGCATGCTTCCACCATGTCGCGGGTGAATACTCACAACACGAAAGTAACCAACGGTCAATTGTTTGGCGATACGTATGTTACGGATCCGGCGGATACCTATCCACTTTTGGCGCACAGTGGGTATACGGATACATGGCCAACTCGGTTGAATGAAGAGACAGGACAGACGGAAAACTTCTGGCCGGGATGGTGGGCTCAGGATTACAACCTGAATCTCCCGGGTTGTGAACAAACACGGAAAGACCCGGACTGCTGGGAATCCGTGAAGGGGAGGTTCATTTCCGATATGGATGTCTATATGGAATTCGATGATCGTTGGGCACATCGCGGGAATAACGTCAACACGAATAACGAGTATGAACAAACCGGGTATCCCATGGGCCTTCGTGTGATGTCCGAAGCCCATTCCTATGGCGTCTCCTATGCGGAAGATATTTTATTCGTCACGGTAAAAGTGAGAAATGAAAGTGGTGATTGGTGCGCCGAAGATGAAGGCGGAGAACCTGTCTATGATGATTTTGGAAATCAGAAATGTGGCGAAGGCATGATTATGCCGGATGGCACAAAGCTTAACCATGGAAAAGGATTCGATTATCAGGGGACTATGTTGGGTTTCTATTTTGATGCGGACGTATTGGTTGGAGATGACCAGGGATACAGCTCCGCCTATCATACAAACGATGACGATTTTATGAAATATTATTGGGATATTGACACGTTGAATGATGAACGCCTGCATATAAGTATGGCAATCGTCGGAGATTATGATGGGTTGAGTGGCGTTCAGGGATATGCCATGAGCGGCGATCCATCGCCGGGCACGGATTTCGGGATCGTAGCGACGCAATTGCTGGATTCACCCATGGCAACGGATACGATAGACTTGGACCGGGACGGCACTATTGACATATATGTCGGTGAGCCTTTGAAAATGACGGACTGGCACTGGTTTGATTGGTACAGTCGTCCGGGCGTTACCAACATGGAGAGCAATACCAGTCCATGTTATGCCGGGGATCCTGGATGCCCTCAGGCGAGGAACAAGGAAGAAATGATGTACAAAATTATGGCCGGCGATACGACAAATCTTTCCGAGACCGAAAAACAATGGCATTTTCACACGGCAAACCCTGGCACGGATCTGGATATTGAATTAAACCCGCATTTTGATTCGTTGGAAGGGTTGCTTGAAGAGCCGGCATTTTTACGAGATCCTCCCGGGTTGGATTGTTCCATTTTCATGAGCTGCGGTCCGTTTGATTTGCCTGTGGGTAGGGAAGTTCCATTTTCATTTTGCATCATTTTTGGACAAAATGAAGAAGACCTGATCAGCAATGCCAGGTTTGCCCAGGTCATGTATAATTCAAGATACCAGGGGTTTACGCCTCCCACACGACCAACCGTTTTTGCCGAAGCGGATACTGGGGTTATTTACCTGTATTGGGATGACGTGGCTGAACGTTCATCGGACGTGCTGACGGGGTACAAGGATTTCGAAGGATATAAAATTTATAAAAGTTCGGACGGAGGAAGTACGTGGGGAAACGCATCCAAGATGATCTATGATCTGGATGGACTTTTTGTGGGATGGCAGCCTTTTGCCCAGTTTGATTTTTCAGCCAGGATGGATTCCATTCATTGCGCATATTCCAGTGACACGTTGGCCTGCGCCGGTGATCCAACACAACAGCGCGGGCATAGTATTGAAGGGGAGGATCCTTATTATCCCTGGTTTAATTTGGGAGATGATACGGGGTTGGATGTTGTTCGGCTGGATACGGCTGAATGGAAATATGTGGCAGACGACACCTTCAAATACGTGTTCGAAGATAACAATGTGGTGGATGGCTTGGAATACACTTACTCCGTCGTTGCCTATGACATGGGTGTTGAATCGCCGTATTCCACAAGGCATGTTTCATTGGGAAATGGTGAATATCAATCGATTGTCGATACCAATTATTCCAATCCTGGGAAATGGGCCAACCCGGAAGGATATGCTTCGATTGAAAATTCAAAGGGAACGACGGTTCTTGACAGAAATTTTATAAAAGTATATCCTGGTATAAGCCCCAGAGCTGATTTGAGTAAAGTTAAAGTTGTGCCAAATCCATATATTGTAAGATCCGGATTTAAAGAAACGGAATTTCTTCGCAAGGTTCGTTTCACGAATTTGCCTGGAAAATGTAAAATCAAGATATTTACGCTCACGGGGGAACTGGTTACTGAATTGGATCATGAAAGCGAAACTTCAGGAAACAAATGGTGGGATATGCGAACCGTAAATAATCAGTAGATCGCTCCCGGTCTTTATCTTTATCACATAAGGCAAATTCACCAGGGTACAGGGGAGACAATGGAAGATAAAGTTGGTAAATTTGCAGTCGTTCGTTGATCCATTTCCCTGTTGATTGATATTTTATCTTTAATAGATTTAAATCGCATGTATTTTCGAACTCATTTAAAATAGGCTAGAAATATTCAGCTAAAAATTTTAATGAAAAATCACCCCACCCAACTTACGGCACTAATGATCCTAAGTTTGCTTCATGGCCAGGTGCCGTCTCAAACACAATTAATTGAATCATTGGATGCTAAATCAAAACAAGAAAAAGTAAAAGCAGTTGACCGTGCACGTGTTCAAGGTTGGCCTATCCGAGGAAAACTGGAGACTGGTGAAGAATTTTCATTACAGCGGCTGGCTCCAAATGGGATGCCTGTGTATTATCATACCGAAAACCTCATGTCTGCCCATTCAATTTCCACTGATCAGGTATGGCCAGGGGGTGAAAGCCAATTATTCATGGATGGTGAGGGAATGATCGTAGGTGAATGGGACGGAGGTGGAACGATGCTCAACCATCAGGAATTTTGGGGTCGGGTGATGCAAGTGGATAATACTACTGACCTGAGCGACCATGCCACCCACGTGGCCGGCACGATGATTGCAGCCGGGAATAACGAACAGGCACATGGAATGGCCAACGCTGCCGTATTGCATGCTAATGATTGGGAATATGACAGCGGTGAAATGGCTGCTCAGGCAGCAGATGGATTAATTTTGTCCAATCATTCTTACGGAACTCGCGGTGGCTGGCATTGGAATTCATTTGAAGATGACAAGTGGGTCTGGTGGGGCGATACTGAAGTAGATCCTATGGAAGATTATCATTTTGGTTTTTATGATCAGCAAACGCAAGATTGGGATAACATTGCTTTCCTAAATCCTCATTATTTAATTGTCATTTCTGCGGGGAATGACAGGAATGACGGAGCCAGTGGAGGAACGGAACACTGGTATTGGAATCCTTCGATCCAGGATTGGGACCTTTCAACCGACCCCCGGAATCCGGATGGGCCATGGGACTGTATTTCATACCATAAAATTGGTAAAAATGTACTGACTGTAGGTGCAGTGAATGATGTTAATAATGGATATGGGGACCCCAGCGACGTTGTGATCTCATCTTTTAGTTCAGTTGGCCCGGTAGATGATGGAAGGATCAAACCAGATATCGTCGCCAATGGTGTGGGTTTAACTTCATCCATTTCTACGGCAACAAATGCTTATGACTCTTATTCAGGAACGTCCATGGCTGCACCAAGCGTCACCGGGTCTCTGGTTTTGATACAGCAAATGTATAAAATGATTAATGATACCACACTACTTGCAGCAACCCTAAAAGCCCTTGCCATTCACTCAGCAGATGAGGCTGGCGAGGCTGATGGGCCGGATTATAGATTCGGTTGGGGCCTTTTAAATACCGCAAAGGCGATTGACCTTATCCAAAGAAACGGGAACGGTTACCTGATTGATGAACGAAGTCTTGAGAACAATGACAGTATTGAAGTGGAAATTGTTTCTGATGGCACGTGGCCTTTAAAGGCAACGATTGTTTGGACAGACTTGCCTGGAACGCCTCCGATCCCAGGTGTGGATCCCCAGGACATCATGTTGGTGAATGATTTAGACTTAAGAGTGATCCATGAGACAGGGACTGTTTATTTTCCGTGGAAGTTGGATAGGAACTCCCCTGGCGAACCTGCTGTCACCGGCGACAACGTTGTTGATAATGTAGAACAGGTTTTTATTGCAAATCCGGAACCTGGACTTTACACAGTTAAGGTCACTCATAAGGGATCCATTAACTCCAATCAGGCTTTTGGACTCGTTCTTTCGTATGAAACCGCTTCTGCCATCACCTATCATGTTGGGCCTGAAGGAAACGATAATACTGGAGACGGAACTACAGAAAATCCATTTTTTACCATCCAAAAGGCAGTTGATACCGCCATATCCGGCGATACGGTTTTGGTATCTCCGGGCACTTATGAAGGGGCAGTGGAAATCAATATGAAAGGAATTATTTTGACGTCGCAATTTATTTTCTCCGGTGATGAATCCGATATTGATTCAACTCGCATAATTGGTGTTGGCAGTGAACCAGCACTGTCTTTTTTACATGCAGGAAATTCTACCTATGTGAATGGATTCACTTTCGCGCATATTGGGCTGAATAATGAATTTTCACTGGAATGTGAGACAAGCTACCTAACCATTAATAACTGTAAAATAATTGATGATCCATCTGAATCCAATTGCGGCAGTATGAAAATCCTGGATAGTGAAGTGGATATCATCGAAACCACATTTCGAAACATAAACAATTGTGATCTTGGTGCCCTGATTATCGAAGACTCATACGTTAACCTTGATCGTTTTGCCATATTGGATTCAGATAATTTATCTGGACTGATCAATATTTCATCTTCCGAAGTTAGTTTCAATTACGTCACCCTCGCAGGAAATACGGTCAGTGAGGATTCTTTTATAATCCGACTTATGAATGGTTCTGAATTATATATTCTGAACTCCATTCTATGGAATGAGGATCAAACGGAAATCGCATTTTCAGGAGAAGGTGCAGAAAACTTCACCTCTATATACTATACCGATTTGAATGGCCATATTGGCAATATTGAGACCAATGGCAATGGCACAACCAATTTTGGAATTACTACCGTTTTAAATGTTGACCCAATATTTTGCTCATCGGATAGTGGGAATTATCAATTATCTCCTGATTCACCTTGCGCAGTGTTTTCTAATGAAAATGAACCTCTCGGCGCTTTCGGTATCGGTTGTGATTTTATGGGGATAGACAACCATGCCAATAATCCGGATACTTTCAAATTATACCCAGCTTTCCCCAACCCCTTTAACCCCATCACTATGATTCGATTTTCGTTACAGGAGCAATTGGACGTATCCCTATATATATATGATATTACAGGCCACATTGTAGAGACATTGTTGGATGGATACATGCAATCGGGACAACATGAGATCCAATGGAATGCATCAAGCCATGCCAGCGGCGTGTATATTGCCAAACTTAATCTGGACGATAAAACAATTGTCCAGAAGCTGATTCTTTTGAAATGAATATACCAAAATCCCAGTTGCATTGTTCTGGAGTTCAAATTTTTCAAGGATGATTCAATGATATTTGAAAGGTAAAATAGACCCTATGCCAAAAATTAATTTATTGCCGGATAATCAGGTTTTGACTGCTGAAGTCGGCGACCATATCCTGGATATAACCCTAGAAAATAATGTTAGTCATGCGCACGCCTGTGGCGGTGAAGGGAAATGCACAACCTGCCGCGTACTGGTTCTTGATGGAATAGAACACTGTTCCGAACCGACAGAAAAAGAACAGGCCATCAAGGAAAAAATTCATTCCACAGAAGAATTTCGCCTTGCCTGTCAAACTCGGATTCGAGGTGATATGACCATTCGGAGACTGGTCCTGAATAAAGAAGATATTGATTTTACCAATAGTCTAGATGGTAGAGGGTTGGGTCGTTTAGGAGAGACAAAAAAGATAGCAATATTATTCAGCGATATCCGTGGTTTCACATCTTTTTCTGAGAAAATTACGCCCTATGATGTGGTTTTTATCCTTAATCGTTATTTTAGTAGAATGGTCTCTATTGTGGAGTCATATGGCGGTCGCATAGATAATTATATTGGTGATGGGCTGTTGGCACTGTTTGGCATCAACGATGAACCAGATTCTGCATTGGCAGCCGTGCAGTCCGCGCTGGACATGTGTGATCAAATAGATGATATGAAACCGTATTTAAAAACAATGTACGGTGAATCATTTGATATTGGCGTTGGTATTCATTTTGGTGATGTTGTGGTAGGAGATGTAGGCGCCGGTATATCAAAAAGATTGACAGCTATTGGTGAAGCAGTCAACTTTGCCAGCCGGGTAGAATCTGCCAACAAGCAGTTTAAATCACGGGTTTTAATTTCCGAAGAGACTCATGATCAGATCAAGGATGTCATTTCCATTAAGGATTTTGTACGTACTAATTTACCTGGTATAGAAGAACGTGTTACACTCTATGAGATTGAAGATGTTAATGCTGAAGTAGAGAAGGTTCGACAAGACGAATTTATTGAGAATGATTATATCTGGCGAAAATTCACACCTGTTTCCAGTTTTAATGATGAGCAGCAGCAGATTATGAAAGTAAAACGAGATAATATACTAGTTTTTAAACTCAATGATACTTTCCATGCTGTGAATGATAGGTGTCCCCACGCATTATTGAGTCTGAAAGGAAGTAAAATTAATGAAGAGAAAG
>CAYNPR010000056.1:0-8816 GCA_964399115.1 uncultured bacterium
CAAAAGCATTTTTTTCTGTTTTATGCATTTCAATTTTTGCATCAATAGTAGGGTCCAAATCAGACATTTCACTCTCAAAATCAAGGCTGAATTTCTTCAGATTTTCAATTTTATTCGAATTTGATTTGGATTCCCTTTCCAGACGATCTACGGTTAAAAGTGCACCGCGTCCCTGCTCCGTCCAAACAAGAATGTTCTGTCTAAGGGATTCTCGTTTTTCATTGAATTTATCCATTACGGATTGGATTCCATTCAGTTCAGCTTCCTGATTTTTGTAGGTGTCCCGGTATCGTTCCAATTCTTTGTCGTGGATGGAGGATTCGGTTGTTTTCGATTCTCTAACATGCCGATAATCCTGTATTTTAGCCCGTAGCGGCTCAAGCACTTTTTGGTACCGATCTATCTGTAAATACGCCAGCTGAATATCACAATCCTCCAGCTTTTCCGTTAAACTAGAGTGCCGTTTGAACCGTTTAAGTTGCAAGGACAAATGATGGACTTTCTGTTCCACTTCCGCAATGATGTCGTTGATGCGCTCAATATCCACTCTCGTAGCTTCAAATTTTCTTAGTGTGGACTTTCTTTGGGCTCGATATTTGTTGATTCCTGCAGCTTCCTCGAACATCCGACGGCGGTCATCGCCATTTTCCGATAAAATTTGCTCAATCATTTTCAATTCGATGACCGAATAGGCATCGGCACCCATTCCCGTATCCACAAAAAGATCATTAATGTCCTTTAGGCGGCAAAGAGTACGATTCAAATAATATTCGGATTCACCGTTTCGATAAACACGGCGGGCAATTTCAATGTCGTTGTATTCTACGGGAAGCTTTCCCGCATTGTTGTGGACGGTCAAGGCCACTTCGCAAACACTAAGAGGTTTGAGACTTTCTGCACCATTGAAAATCACGTCCTCCATCTTACCGCTACGCAATATACTGTACTTTTGCTCGCCCAATACCCAACGAATTGCATCCACGATATTGGTTTTGCCACAGCCATTGGGCCCTACCACGGTTGTGATGCCCTCCCCAAGTTTCATCACTTCCTTATTTGCAAAGGATTTAAACCCGTGGATTTTTAACTCTGATATGTACATTAATGCTGGTCTGAATGTGGAGCATGAATTTAGAGATATCCCGATGGGAATTCCACTTCGGAATTAGAGTTTACGGCATAATGAAACTCCCGAAAGAAAAAAATTATTGATTCTGTTATAAAATCTAGCCCGGTGGCCAACCAAACGGTCGCCCACCCAATAAATGTAAATGGACGTGAAAAACTGTCTGTCCGCCGGCTTCATTGCAATTAAACCCTGTTCTGTAACCGGCTTCCGCAATCCCTTCATGTTTCGCCAATTCCGACGCTGTTCGAACCAGTTCCCCCATAATTTCCGTATGTTCCAACTCAAGGTCATTCAAGGTTGGAATATGGATTTTCGGGATAATTAAAATATGTATGGGTGCTGCAGGATTTATATCTCGAAAGGCCAATATCCTTTCATTTTCAAAAACTTTATCTGCCGATATATCACCTGAAATGATATTACAAAATAAACAATCATCCATAGGTACTCCTCAATTTATTAATTCGTTCAAAATGGAAAGAGAATTCAATACGGCTGTTTCCGCTCTTAATCTTCTTTCGCCAAGGTGAAAAAAAACGACACCTTTCCCTTTCATGATTTCTATTTCTTTTTTCGTGAAATCACCTTCCGGTCCAATGATCACCGTTATGGGTCTTTCTGATACCAGGTTCAATTGGGTCAATGATTTATGAGTGCCCATCAACCCGGATAAAATTTTACCATCTCTCATCTCCAAAAACGATTCCATATTCAAGGGTTCGTGTAACGTTGGGAATCGGCTCCTTCTGCATTGCTTCGATGCAGCAGTGACTATTTTCACACTTCGATCATAATTCAGAGTCTTTTTCACACATCTATCCAAAGCCAACGGATAAATATCATTTACGCCTAATTCCGTCGCTTTCTCCAGAATCAGTTCAAAACGATCCCGTTTTATGAGTGCCGGTGCCAATCCTAATGAAACTCTGTTCTCTCCAAGCTCAGGAATTGTTTCTTTGATTGAACCAAAAACCTGATTTTTTTCAACTGAATCAATGACCACAAAGTATCCAGTCCCAATCCCATTTATGAGGCAAATCTTATCTCCAACCTTTTTTCGCAGAACTTGGATGGCGTGTTTGGATTCATCTTTGTCTAAAGAAAACGAGTCTCCAATTATCTTTTCCGGATTTACGTAAAAAGCATAATCGGGAATCATCGTTTCTGTCGACTAAAGGCAATATGGATCAACAATCCAGAATAATCTTTTTTTGTATCAGCAGCTTCCCTTAAAGGTAAAATTTCCCCTCCGACCATTAAAGTAACCATTGATTGACTCACCCACTTAAAATCAATGCCAACGCCAATAAAACCACCAAAGGACCACTGACTTTTCGGGTTGGACCAGCGTTCGGAAAAAGAGCCTGTTTCATCACCGTCCAAGGTATAGATCGGACCTCCTCGAAAAGTTATGAATGGAGAAAAATTATTTGCGATTTCTCCAGCGAATGGATAATAGTTCCCACCAAAAAATATCGGCATCATCACCAAACTGATTCCACCTATGTTGACTGGTTCACCCCAATAATTATATACAACCATTTCTTCATCGGCTTTCATATCATAAAACCGCCATTCCCCATTCAATGAAAATTTATCCGATGCATGCATGTACTGCCTGGTAACGAAAATTCCTGAACCGCTGGACCCTATATCCAACCCAATTCCGGTCAGGACATGGTCAAATTGCCCAAATAACAGGAGCGGGAAGAAAATATATATGAATCTAATCATTTTTCAAAACCACCTTCCCAAACTGGGAACCGGTTTCCAGATATTTGTGAGCATCTGCGATAGTGGCCATTGGAAAGACCTTGTCCACAACCGGTTTTATTTTCTCTTCATTCAATAATGTCATTGCACCATCAAAAGCAGATCGGGACCCCATGGTGGAACCCAAGATCGACTGCTGCTTGAAAAACAAGTGCGTCAGGTTAATATGGGCTTTATTCCCGGTGGTGGCGCCACAGGTTACCAACCTTCCCCCATGACCTAAAGACCGCATGGAAATTTCCCAGGTGACCTGACCCACATGCTCAAAAACCACATCGACACCTTTGCCTTTTGAAATCTCACTCACCTGCGACAACATATCGTCATTATTATAATTCAAAACGTAATCAGCTCCTAGACCTTTAGCATTTGTTAACTTCTCATCTGATCCACTAACAGCGATCACCCTTGCGCTCATGGCTTTTGCAATTTGAATTCCCATGCTGCCTACACCTGAACCTGCGCCCCATAGTAAAACCAGTTCATCCGCCAAAAGTTCAGCCCGGTTCACCAGCATTTGATACGAAGTTTGCGCTACAAGGGCAAAGGCTGCGGCTTGTTCAAAATCAAGAAAAGATGGAAAAGGCACTGCTTGAAACTGATCCACGACAATTTTTTCCGCATTGACGCCTTGTTGAGTCTCGCCTAGAATGCCCAATCCTTCGCAAAAGTTTTCATTCCCGGATTGACAAACCGAACATTGGTTGCAGTATATGAGTGGCTGGATCATCACTTTTTCCCCAATCCGGTTAGTATCCACGCCTTTCCCTACGGCAGAAACGATTCCCGCAGCATCACTTCCCGTTACCAAAGGGAAGGGTACACCTGGTATGCCTTCTCGAATCCATAAGTCCAAATGATTCAGTGACGTTGCTTTGACTTCAACTTGAACTTGCCCGGGTCCAGCCTGTGGTGTAGGAATATCCTCCCATTTTAGCTCGTCCACCCCACCATGTTTATGGATTCGAACAGCTTTCATTGGTTAGGTGTCATTCCCTTTGTCTTCGAATTCCGCATCCTTAATATCCATTTTTTCCACTTTGGACCGGATATCGGACTTTCGTTTCTTTTCCTGAATGGATCGATTGATTTTAATTAGTCTAAAAATGGGTGAAGCTACCTTATACAAAAAATACCCTATGGTAAATAAAAGAATCCATTTCATCATTCAATCTCGGAAACCGGATTAAAGAATTTTGTCCCGGAAACCGGTTGCCGTATGTAATTGATCACTTCTTTCAGGTCATTTTTATTTTTCACAAAATCAATATTGTTGGTATTGATGATCACCAGTGGTGTTTCTTGATAACGGAAAAAATATTCAGTGTAGACCTGATTGAGAGCATCAAGGTATTCATATGTGATCTCTTCTTCCATTTCACGACCCCGTTTCGCAATATTTTTCATCAGTGTGTCCGTGTCCGCCTGCAAATAAATCACCATATCAGGTTTAATCACGTTTCGCTCCAACAAATTCGCTACGGTATCGTATAGCTGCATTTCCTTTTCATTCAGATTCAAAGAGGCAAACAAACGATCCTTCACAAACATATAATCAGTCACCAACAGGTTTTGAAACATATCCACTTGCCGGAGTTCCTGTTGTTGGCGATAACGTTGTAGTAAAAAGAATAGCTGAGTTTGAAAAGAGTATCGCTCCGGGTCCTTATAAAAGTCGGGTAGAAAAGGATTGTTCTCGAATTCTTCCAACACGAGTTTAGCGCCCAGTTCCTGAGCCATAAGCTGAGCCAAACTGGTTTTACCCACTCCAATGGGCCCTTCAATTGCAATATAGTATAAATTTTTCAAGCTTCCTTCTCCATCTGATGCCGAACAACTCTGAATTGATCATTGCATCGGTCAAGTAAGTCCAAAATGGTCAAATTCGAATGGGGAATTTTAAAGTTTGGGTCAATTTCAGAAAAGGGTAATAATACAAATTTCCGCTGTCCCAACATGGGATGGGGAATGGTGAGCTCATCCGTATCCAGTACTGCATCTCCATGGAACAGGATATCAATGTCTATGATTCTTGGGTGGTCTTTTTCGCTGTTTGCCGTTCTTCCCAGCATCCGTTCAATCCGGCGGGCCACATCCAGAAAATCAAATGGTTTCAGTGTAGTTGTACATTTGACTACGGAATTTAAAAAATCAGGCTGGTCAGAATTGTACAAAGGTTCCGACTCATAATAGGATGAGGACACAATATCGGAAATATCCAGATTAATGGATAAAGCCATGGTCGCCTGCGCAAGGTTTGATTCCCGATCACCTAGGTTCGAACCCAATGATAAATGCACATTCACCGCTTCCATTTATTTCTCTCGGACCAGTTCAACTTCAATCGTATCCAGATTGGCTCTGATTGGCGCATGAGGCTTTCGGATCCTTATCACGACTTTTTGAATGGGAAACTGATCCAATAATCGGCGACAAATGGATTCCCCCACCGCCTCTAACAAATGGTAATCCTTCTCCGTGAATACTTCCGTAACTGCCGAAACAGTTTCATCATAATGAATCGTATCATCAAGACTGTCCGATTTGCCTGCTTTTGACAAATCCGCAATCATTTCCACGTCGATCTCAAATAAACCTTCCTTATTCTTCTCAAATTCATAGACGCCATGGTGTGCAGGAATTTTCAGGTTGAGAATGCGGATCTTGTCCATTTATTTGATGAGCTGAATTTTTTGGGAATAAATAAAACCATCTACATCCAATCGTATAAAATAAGTTCCCGAAGCTTGTCCCAAAGCATTCCAGTTGAAGGTTGCCATTCCTGATTTGGTATGGCCCTGAAATACCGTTTCAACATGACGGCCATTTGAGTCAAATACCAGAATCTGAAATTCTGATTCTCCAATTGATTCCGGAATGAATAATGAAATGGTCGTTTCGGGATTGAACGGATTGGGATAGGCGGGAAAAAGCGTCAATTGGTCATAGTCCGGCAAGTCGGTCCCGATCGTTAAATACTCGACTGATTTTAAGATCCAATCATCTGGGTCCAGTTTTACGTCAAACATGGAAGAACCAATCAAACCAAGATTGAATTGTTGGAATGAACCATCGTTATCCACGGTAAAATCCAAAGTATCCAATGGTGTCATCACCTGTAGGTCAATAGGCATGTGGAAATATTGCCAGTTTTGGGTTTGCTCGATGGTAACAATTAATTCATCCGTATCCAACATTTCCCAGGAGACGGCATATTGTGGGTAATACTCACCATAGATCCATTGCTGAAAATAATCTTCTAGGTCCAATCCTGAAACATTCTCGCAAACTGCTTGAAAATCCTCCGTTGTTACGGCACCATATGCCAATGAATCATGGTAGGCGTAGGATTGAAGCGATTCAAAAAATAGACTGTCTCCCATAACTCCCCGAAGCATATGTACAACCCATCCCGCCTTATTATAGGACAAGTTACCATTAAAGATTTCCCCAACGGAATTGGGGGTTTCGACGAAAATGGTCCCTGGACCATAATATTCATGGGATTGCCAATAATCCTTGTAGGCTTGAACACCATTATATGCCTCTTCCCAAATGGCTTCCGAAAACCGTGCAAATCCCTCATTCAGCCAAATATGATGAAAACTGGCACAGGTCACAAGGTCACCCCACCATTGGTGGCCTAATTCATGGGCAATGAGCCATTGAGACCATCCACCCATGCTGGTGATAGTTTGGTGTTCCATCGCACCACCACGACCAAATTCGGCATGACCGTATTTTTCTCCCATAAATGGATATTCACCAAAGCGTTGGGCAAAAACCTCGATCATATCATTCGTGAGTAAATAATTATCATAGACGGATCCATAGTGATCCGGGTACACATAATAGTCCAGCGGTAACGTATCGCCGTTCATGGCAATATATTCGTCGTGCCAGACCGTATAAGGATAGGTCGTCACTGATACAAGATAGGTGCAAATGGGGTATGTTTCTTGCCAATGGTATTTTTTTCGTCCGTCTCCCAAGTCTGTTTCTTCGATCAATAATCCATTGGATGCAACGATTTGGTCTTCAGGAACGGTAATGATTATATCGACGGAATCGGCCTTGTCGGATGGATCGTCCTTGCAGGGCCACCAGTCCCGAGCGCCATAAGGCTCGGATAAGGTCCAAATGTGGTCAATGTTGGCGTGTGTATCAAAATTGAAGGATCCAAACCCTGTGGATGGCGGCGTGCCATGATAAAAAACTTCAATACTGAATTCATATCCTTCGGGTATCGTGGATTCGGGTGCCGGAACTTTCAAATAGTCATTTTCATGGACAAAAAACCACAATTCACCATAGAATTTCACCGAATCAACAATCATTTCATCAGCAAAATCCAGTTCAATAGAATCAGGCTGATCCATTCCAATCCACCCATTAGCCAGGACAGAACCGTCAATTTCTTCCGCATCTATATCAATATCAAGATCAATCCTGTAATGAGTCACATCGATCTTTTCCTGGTTTACCGTAAGTGTCGATTCAGTATTGAGCCATTTTGTCGCTGAAAGTGCGTGGCCGCAGGATTCAGGCTCCTTATCAAACTGGCTCCATAACAAAACTGGAAGAAAAAATAATGAAATAAACGTGTGTAAAAGTTTATGGATCATAAGTCGAAAATACATGTATAAATCCAAAATATCCCAATACCAAGTCATCTCAAAATATTTTGAAATTATTTTCGGAAGGATTCTATTTTTCTATCCATCTCTAGGAAAATGCGTCAAATCCACCTTAAACTTTTTTCCATTTAACGGAATCGTAGCTTCTTTTGTAAGCCACTCGAAAAGAATTGTTTGGTAATTTTCAATATACGTCTTTGGGATTGGACATTGCTTGAATTGAAGAATAATAATCCATCATCACAACTTTTCTTGGATAACAAGTTGCTATTAGGCTAAAATAACGAGACCAATATAATGAATGAAAAGGTGCAATATGAAGCCGCATGTGAAAAATCCATTGCATAAGTTTATCCCATATCAGCGAAGATACACTTTCTGCCAAAAGAGACTAAATTCCCAACGAGATCAAATTAAAAACAAGAACTGAATTGTGTATAGGCGAAATAGGGAATAAAAAGATAGAGAATAGAATCCCGGACCAAATAAAATAGAAAAAAGGCCAGTGCAATCGTCCAGCCTTTTTTTCTAAAGAGGTGGGGAAATCCTCCTTCCCGATAGAGATCCAGCCAGTTTTGGATAAACTTGGGCCGATAAAGAGACATTAATCTTTATCGGGCTTAATCGAGTCAAATTTTAGATTCTCGTATTTTTCCCAAAGAGTCGCACCGGAAGCCTCAGAAAACCGATACGCAAATTCCAACGCTTCATAAAAAGGACGATTGGCATATTCGCCATGGGAATAAAATTCATCAATCCATTTAATCATATCACCAGTTGTAATCACATCCATTTTATCAAAAATACCATAAACCAGTTCGGCTCTATGGGTGTAATACCATTCCGTGATGTCGCCATAGCCCTCGGATTGTTTAAGTTCGTTATGCGTTTCATAAACCTGGGTCAAATAGGAAAATAAAAATATTTCCCTTTCCTCCGTAGAAAGTGTTTTCCAGTATGTGACAACCGGTGACAACATCGTTTCTCCCGATTGCGCAAAAAGTGCTGTGAGAGATAAAAGTAGAATCCATTTTTTCATAACTGTCCCTTTTTCGGAATCTTGACTGAATTATTGATATGAATTATACAATTCTCTGAGGTTCATGAACAATGTTAAACATTGTCCGGTTCGATCCAATCACCATGGGAATCCATCAGGTTGATCAATTCATCAACTGCTTTTTCGGCAGATATGTTTCTTTTCACCACTTCCTGGCCTTTGTACAAAGAAATTTTGCCTACTCCAGTCCCTACGTATCCATAGTCCGCATCCGCCA
>CAYNPR010000057.1:0-8774 GCA_964399115.1 uncultured bacterium
ACTGCTTAATATACCAAGGCGTATTTAACAGGCTCAAATTGACCACTGCCACATCGGTTCTGATTTTCTCCACTTCCTGGAGATACCAAAGTGGAAACGTATCATTGTCCCCATTGGTAAAGATTACGGCATTGGGTTCACAGGACTGTAAAATATTATAACTGTAATCCCATGCAACAAAATTCCCGGAGCGGTCATGTGAATGGTAATTCGCGTTTGCCATCACACCAGGGATGAAAATCACCTGTAAAAGCAACGCAAAGGTCACAAGTCTTTTTGAAAATTCTTTATCATTGACCCAATCGATGATTTTTTCACTAATGGCGGATGCGCCAATGCCGACCCATATGGAAAAAGCAAAAAAACTGCCAACATAGGAATAATCCCGTTCCCTGGGTTGAGGATTATCTTGGTTCAGGTAAAAGATGACGGCATACCCCGTCATAAGAAAAAGAGTCATCACGGAAAAAGCCATTTTCTCATCGCGGTAGGCATGATAAAACATCCCTATTAAGCCCAATATAAAAGCCAATGGCAAACCAAACTGGGTCCAGTCCACACCCTCTTCTCTTTTGTTGGCTCCCATAGAAGTCACACCTAGTTCAGTGGATAGACCTTTCCCTGCAAATTGCCATAAAAAGTATCGATTATACATTTTTCCAATTTGATAATTCCAGAAAAAATCCCACTGTTTCCCGATTTCGTACGCCATATACTTCTTTTTCTGGGATGAAGTATAGTTTCTACCGCCGCCTTTTGGATAACCGGCCACCTCGTGAATAGGCGGTATCCCCTTAAATCTGCGCGGAAACATACCTGCAGGACCATATTGTTCTCGCTCTAAATAGGAAATAAATGCTTCAACTGTTTCAGGATCGTTCTCATCGATCCCCGGGTTTTGATTTGATCGAATAAAAATCAAAGCATAGGTAGAATAGCCAATTAATATCAAAACCATGGAAGATAAAACCACTGAATAAATTTTCCTCTTTTCCACGATCGCCCAAACCATTCCACCAAAAATGGCAAGGATTAACAAAGCTGTTCCACCCACACCTATAAAACTAGCTGCAATTTTGGGTAAACCTTTGATAATGACGTTGTGAATGATGAAGAAAACAACACCAGTGATGAAAACCATCATCCAAAATGATTGACTTAAAATAAAATTAAAGGTAACAGTTTTTTCTTGATAAACCCTCTCACCATTTTCCGTATGGTCTATTACAGACCCATGGGGTACTTTAGGTCTATATTTTCTAAAATATATGATGAGTGCAACAAATGGGAGTGTAAGTAAATTCAATAAATGAAGCCCAGTGGCAAGCCCTATCATATAAGCAATGATTAATATGTATCGTTCGTGCCCTTTTTCATCCGCTTTTTCGTACCAGTGTAGAATGAGCCAAACGACAATTGCAGTGAAGAACGTACTCATGGCATAAACTTCCGCCTCAACCGCATTAAACCAATGGCTATCGGTGAATGCGAAAACGAGAGAGCCAACCACGGCACCCCCAAAGGCTACCAATGCATCATTAATCGTTTCCAACTTCCCTCGCCACTGAACGACAACTTGAACAATGATGAGATATAAAAACATCACGGCAAGAGCACTCACCAGAGGAGACAGAATATTGACCCTATAAGCAATATCATCACTGATGGGAATCATAGTTGCGATTCTGCCTAACAATAGGAAAAATGGACTTCCAGGAGGGTGGGGCACACCCAAGGTATGGGAAACGGCAATGAATTCTCCACAATCCCAGTATGAGACCGTGGGCGCCATAGTATCAAAATAAACTATAAATGAAATAAGAAATATTATGCCTGCCAGAATCCGGTTTAGGCGAATATAATCAGAATGGATCACAACTTACTCTTCTTCTCCCGATTTATCTTCAGAAGGTGCTTTTTTCATCTCGGTTGACGCGTCTTCGGAAGGGGTATCCGGTTTATTTTTTTCTTCAAGAAAATTCATCTTGAGTTCACTAACGGCATTGATTAGAAGTTGTTCCTCATATTCAGTCATGTTGTTCTTCATCTTGGTTTGAAGCAAATCCAACAGATCAATGTAAAAAGATGCTTGTCCCAGATTGCATTCCACTTTATCTGTCATGGGGTTTTTTAATTTCCCCAAAGCAATCCAGGCGCTGGATTGAAAAGTTCCTATTAGGTACATAAATAATTGTTCATCTTTATTTGGATTTTCTTGGGACATGTGTCTCCTCCACTACTGTCAACATGAGCTGGATGAAAAATTATCGTCAAATTAAACAACAAGCGTTAATGCTCCATCTGGCTTTGTATGACACAACTTTAAGTTAAGAAAAAGCCGGGGAATTTAATTCTTACAAAAGTGAGACCAAATGAAGAATCAATTTAGGATAAGGTAATATTTTCCAGCCTTTCCGCATAATCATTCAAGAAAATCTCACGGATTAAACGGTGTTTATCGTCCTTCAAATTCGGATCATTCTCCACTAGGTCAAATGCAGCCTGTCTAGCATCTCGAATGATGGGCCCATCCGTAATCATATTGGCGATTTTGTATTTGAAAAAACCGGACTGTTTAACCCCGATGAATTCTCCAGGTCCCCGGAGTTTCAGGTCTTCGTCGGCGATCACAAACCCGTCACTGGTTTTCTCCATGATGGAAAGCCGCGTCTTGGATGTTTCCATCACATTCCGCTCGACCAAAATACAATAACTTTTTTTTGTACCGCGACCAACCCGGCCACGCAGTTGGTGGAGTTGCGTCAATCCAAACCTTTCAGCATGTTCTATAACCATAATCGTTGCATTTGGGATATCGACACCAACTTCCACTACAGTAGTGGAAACCAAAATACTAATCTCATTATTCGCAAATTTATTCATAACGGCGTCTTTTTCTTCCGTTTTCATTCTGCCGTGGATCAATCCAACTGAAATATTTGGAAAAATTTTCTCATCCAGTTCCTGGTGCGCTTCAACTGCAGCGGCCAAGTCTGATTTTTCAGATTCTTCCACCAGAGGATAGATCACCATGCACTTGTATCCTGCGTCCACTTCTTCCTCAATAAATTTATAGACCTTGGTCATCCGTGACGGTTCTACCACTTTTGTCACCACTGGGATTCGGTTTGCAGGCATTTCATCAATAATGGAAAGATCCATGTCTCCATGATACGTAATTGCGAGTGTTCTTGGAATTGGAGTAGCCGTCATAGCCAAGAAATGAGGATTAACGCTTTTACCCAAAAGTTTTGCTCTTTGATTCACACCGAAACGATGTTGTTCATCCACAACGACAAGTCCAAGGTTTTTAAAGTTTACGTCGTCCTGAATGAGTGCATGAGTTCCAATCACAATTGGGATTTTTCCAGCTTCAAGACCTTCCAGGATTGCATTTCTTGCTCCTTTTTTCATATTGCCAACCAGCAATGCAACAGGAATACTGACTTTATCAAATATGGTTTTAAAAGAATGGAAATGCTGTGTCGCCAATATTTCAGTTGGAACCATAATGGCCACTTGGGCTGAATTTCCAACCGTCAAAGCCGATATCAGAACAGCCACAATTGTTTTACCTGATCCAACGTCTCCCTGAAGAAGTCGGTTCATGGAAACGGATTTTTTCAAATCCGTATGAATCTCTTTGATGACTCTTTTCTGAGCTTTGGTTAGTTCGAAACCGATAGAATCGGAAATGGATTTAAAATAGGGACCTATATCGGGCAATGGCTCTGTACCGGTATGTTGAATATTTCTCTTGCGCAGTGCCATGAGCAACTGCAAAAAAAAGTGTTCATCAAACTTGAGCCGTTTTTTCGCAACGTTCAAATCGCCGATTCCTGATGAAAAATGGATTTGGTTTAACGCTTTATCCAAAAAAACCAAGTCATATTTCGAAAGAACGGATTCCGAAAATATCTCTTCTATGTCCAGCGATTGGGATAATATGTCTTTTATCATCCGACGAAGCACTCGTTGTTCAATCCCAGCCGACCTTAATTCTTGGGTTAAGGGATAAAGGGGAATAATGGCGCCGGAACTGATCGGATCCATATCCTGATCCAATTTGTCAAATTCAGGATGAGACATGGAAAATCCATTATACCAATCCACCTTCCCATGTACCGCCAGTTGATCGCCAACTTTGAACAAATTTCGAATGAATTGGATACCATTGAACCAGTTAAGTGTCAATATTCCGGTACCATCGGAGAGAATTACCTGAAACCGTCTTCCGCGGCGAGTGGATTTTTCGCCAAAAGTCTCAACTTGGCCAACAAGAGTTGCAATATCTCCTTTGGTTAAGTTCCTGATTGGAGAAACAGACGTTCGATTCAAGTGCCTTCTAGGAAAAAAATAGAGTAAATCGCGAACAGTTGAGATACCGCTGTCTTTCAGGACCTGCTCACGGCGAGATCCAACCCCTTTAAGGTTTGAGATGGGTGTGGCGGGATCCAAAATGGGTTTATGCGTTTAGTTAAAGCAGACTGTCACTTCCATTCTTTCCGGTATGTATAGTATACGTTTTTTGTTTCACCGCCATTGAGAATAAGAGAAAATTGGATAGTGGACGCATCCTTTTTCTTATAACCCAGAGATTCATCCTTGATGATCCAATCGCCATGAATATGTTCGATTAACTGAACATTGGCAGGCTCCGCACGCTGATTGGTAACTTGGATTTCAATGACTGCTTCTTCACTTTTCCTCTGACGATCATAGGTCCTTACCCATCTTTTTCCAATTACGTCGAACGCGCGTCCTGCAGACAATGTTGTGGATTGCCCTTTGGGGACCTGGCCCATTTTGTCCGCACCGATATACTCCAAACCGCCGGAGGATGAATAAGAATACATCTCAACATTTCCATCCGGCAAAACAATGCCCAAACCATTTGCTTCCTTATTGTTTATTTCCAGTCTTACTTCGAGAGGTTCTTCTTTTTGCCTGCGTTCCGTATTTTCAAAAACATAAGTTTTTTTATAATCGATATCCAATGGGCCATACATTCTTAGGGTAATACTTTCATTGGATTCCAAATCATGGGCTTCATTGATTGAGTATATATGATAATCTCCTAGCGTTCCCTTATCCATGGCTGGTTCCGGTTCCACTCTAGATGCCACCATATTAGTCCTGTAAAATCGTTCGGGGCGGGGTTTTCTGATCTTGTTTAAATGACCTTCCACCAATTTTAAGTTTGCATTATAAAAGGATATGTCGGACATGTTCGAAACAACCGCTTCCGCAATCAGTTCACCTTTACTTTCATCGGTAATTTTCAAGCGGTATATAGTGTTCCACGAAAAATTACTGGATTTATAGACCAGTTCACCGGATACCTCAGAGGGCTGTGAAGATTCCAGATCCCAGGATAAAAAGGGGCTAAGATTCGGATCTTCAATAAAATCTTGACTGCCTAAATGCTCAATCTCGGTGCGGTTGAAAGTTAGAATTCCAGTCTTATGCTGTATGGTCACCGTATTAGAATTAATCTCCAGTAGTTTACCGCTCATCTGTTTCCCTTTCTTGGGATCAATATCAACATTCTTACCAAGTAATCTTTTATAGTACCCCGCAGCGGAAAAAATATTGTCGTTGAATTTTTGTGAAATAACCGTTGCACCATCCAAGTTCAAAAACGGCGTATCCTTATGGATACCCTTGGGCAAACTTTCCCATGTAACAAAACTTTTACCTGCAGGGATTACCCAAGCAACCGGCTGTTTAATCAGAGCCGTACCATCCTTATACACTGTAAGAGTTACATCTTCGGATTGACCCCAAAGTAGATATGACAGAATGATAATAAAACTTCGTTTCATTATAACGTCTCCAAGTTTGTGGTGACTTTTTCCAATTCTTCCGTTAAACTGTCTAATTTATTGCGTTCGTGATTTACCACATGGTCCGGTGCACGATTAACGAAATTTTCGTTGGATAATTTTCCGTTTATTCCGCTGATAAGTTTCTGAATTTCTGCTTCTCTCTTTTCCATCCTTTCTCGTTCCTGATTCAAATCGACCAATCCACCTAGTGGAATATACAATTCCATCCCATGAACCACAGCCGTTGCGGATTGATCCGGTTTTTTGATGGATTTTCCAAATTTTGGTTTGTCTATCTTTGTCAGTGCCTGCAACAGCGCAAGGTGGTTTTTTATAAATGTTTCCTTATCTTCCGAACATCGTACTATCAATTCCGCTATTTTTGACGGCGGTACGTTCATTCTGCTTCGAATGCTTCGGATGGCCGTTACCATATCCTTCAGTAATTCCATATCCGATTCCGTATTCTTGTCCACCAATTCATTTGCCATTACGGGCCAAGAACTAACCATTAAATCCCTTTCGCCATCTTCCTTAAAATAGGACCACAATTCCTCAGAAATGAATGGCGCATAGGGATGAAGCAAGGCCAAAATGGTTCGAACGCATTTGATGGAAACCAACCGCGCCGTCATTTTTTTATCATCATTATCACTATAAAACTGGATTTTGGCTATTTCAACATACCAGTCGCAAAAATCATTCCATGTGAAATCGTAGATAACTTTTGCCGCTTCGTTAAAATGAAACCGATCCAGTTGGCGATTGAATCTTTCGATGGTGTCCGCCAAGCGACTTAAAATCCATCGTTCGGGCAATTCCAAATTATCGGCGATTAAATCTTTAGATCCGGCCCAATCCACTGGGAGATTCATTTGAACGAATCTGCATGCGTTCCAGAGCTTGTTCATAAAGTTGCGTCCGATCTCCAGCCGATCTTTGGCAAACAAGACGTCCAATCCTTGTGGCGCCATCAACATGATTCCAAATCGGACGGCATCTGTACCAAATTCGTCGAACAAATCAAATGGATTGGGAGAATTTCCAAGCGATTTGCTCAATTTCCGTCCGGTGGAATCCCGCAGTATGGATGTAAAGTACACATCCTTAAATGGGGGTTCTCCCATAAATTCGTAACCAGTCATAATCATTCTTGCAACCCAGAAAAAAATAATGTCCGGACCTGTAACAAGAACGTCGGTAGGATAAAACTTCTTCAGGCTTTTTCCCTCATCCGGCCATGTGTGGACGGCCATGGGCCAAAGCCATGAACTGGCCCAGGTATCCAAAACATCCGGATCCTGATTCCAATTTTCCGGATCGGGAGGGCCATCCACAGAAACGTGGATTTTACTAGGATCTTCCTTATGATACCATACGGGGATTTGATGCCCCCACCACAATTGGCGACTGATGCACCAATCCTTCACGTTCGACATCCAGTGATTATATGTTTTTGTCCAATGCTTCGGATGGAATTGAATGGATCCCTCGTTAACCGAATCCAAAGCCGGTTTCGCCAAATCCTTCATCTTCATGAACCATTGTTCCGACATATAGAATTCGATGGGAACGTGTCCGCGTTCCGAATAACCAACCTTGTTGGTGTAATCTTCGGATTTTTCCAAAAAACCTTCTGATTTCAAATCCATCACCACGGTTTCCCGAGCTTCTTCTCTGGTCATACCAACGTATTTTTTCGGCACGTTTTCATTGAGGGATGCATCATCGTTCATGATATTGATGAATTCGAGATCATGTCGTTCGCCCATTGCAAAGTCGTTGGGGTCATGACCTGGTGTCACTTTGACGCATCCTGTTCCAAATTCCGGATCGACGTAATTATCGGTAATGACAGGAATTTTTCTTCCAACCAAAGGCAGTGTAACTGATTTGCCTATAAGATGACTATATCGTTTGTCTTTTGGATGAATCGCCACAGCAGTATCGCCCAGCATTGTTTCCGGTCTTGTGGTTGCCACAACAACGAATTCATCGGAATCCGTGATGGGATACCGGAAATACCAGAGATGGCCATTCACTTCCTGATGAATAACCTCTTCATCGCTGATGGCCGATTTTGAAATAGGACACCAATTCACAAGCCGGTGTCCTTTATAAATCAACCCTTTTTCATAAAGTTTAACAAAAGCGCTCAGAACGGCACGAGTGTATCCATCATCCATTGTAAATCGCTCTCGTTCCCAATCGCAAGAACAACCCAATTTTTTTAGCTGGCGAATAATGATGCCTCCATATTCATCTTTCCATTGCCATGCATGGTTTAAAAATTCAGCCCGGGATAGGGTGCTTTTTTCAATCCCTTTATCCTCCAGCATTTTTACCACTTTTGCTTCCGTGGCAATTGATGCATGATCAGTCCCTGGAATCCAACAAGCTTCTTTCCCTTCCATACGCGCCTTTCGAATCAGAAGATCTTGGATCGTATTATTCAGGACATGCCCAACGGTAAGCATTCCCGTCACATTGGGTGGCGGTATCACAATCGTATAGGGTCCTTTTTCTGATCCAGCCTCTGCCCGAAAATAATCTTTATCCATCCAATGCTGATACCAGCGGTCCTCTACGGATGCAGAATTGTATGCTTTTTCCAGTCCGGGTGATGACATAAAGTCTTAATCGTACGTTATTATTAAATTTAAATCAAATAAAGTCCTTTATTTTACGACTGTTCAGGGTTCGCCTATAAACAAATCATGCACAAGAATAAATCAAAAAACTTAAGCTGGTACTATTGCAAGGTCTTATTTATAGGACTTATTTCGCATACATTTACAATAAGTCAGACATTTACCAACAAAGGACAACTTTGGTTAAGTACTCTGACCAGTGACGATGTACCAAATGGCCAATCAACCATCAAATCCACCTTGGGATACATTCCTACACTTTCACTGTTTAAAGAATTATCCGATAACCAATTGG
>CAYNPR010000058.1:0-8644 GCA_964399115.1 uncultured bacterium
AGCGGGTGGTTTTCTGGGATAATAAGATTGTGCTGACGACGGTTCCAATACGTAGCTTGGTCGAAGTAAGGTACGCGGAAGATTCCTATAAACCCATAGGGAATCCCTGTGTTTTTACCGGGAAAGTGGCAGTGGCAGCCGGTGTCGGCGCTTCTACCATGGGACAAATGGATGAGGATTACATGAAAATTGGAATCGGTGGTGGTCTTGTACTTTATTTTATTGGAAAAACATTGAATTTTATCGGTGCAAGGTTTGGCAAGGACGTTGTCTATTATAATTTTGATAGGTTGGATTTTTCTACTAAGGCACTGGTATTGGAATCTATCATTTTAGATATGGAAAAACGTAAAAAAGAGAAAATCATTAGCGAGTTTATATATGGTCCGGAAGGTGAAAAACAACGATTCCTTAATTTTGCATGGAAAGGAAAAAATCCTTGGCGGAAATATAAAAGGCATAAGCCGAAAAAGAAAATTATTCGCTTTTCATTTTTCTAATCATCCATGCAATATATTCTGACTGCTTTGAAGGCAGAATCAAAATCCCTGATCCGTCATTTCAATCTGCAGCGGGATTTATCTTTTAATTTCCCCGTTTTCACTTCACAAAATATTTCACTTGCTGGAATTGGTGTTGGTAAATCACACGTTCATGACCGGGTTGAAGCACTTTTGGAAGCGGCGGACGATTCTCTGTTGCAGTTTATAAATATTGGTATCGCTGGAGGGAATAAAAATACTACCCGTATCGGAATGTGTTATCTCGTCAATAAGATCAAGGATGAAGCAACATCGACATCCTACCATCCGGATGTTTTGGTCAAACATTCCCTTCAAGAACGGATGGTTACTACAGTTAAATCGGGAATCATCGATGGCGGCCGTAAATATGATGATCTTGTGGATATGGAATCGTCTGAAATATTTCGAGTCTGCAGTTCCCATGTGCCGATTCATCACTTGGCGTTTTTGAAGATAGTTTCAGACCATATGGATGAGGGTATACTCGACATAAAACCAAGTGTTGTTTCTGGCTTGGTTGATTCAAACTTGGAAAGGATAATGCAGTTCCTTTGTCGTTTTAATAATATAAATTGAAAACTAGTATTCAATTTTGGGATTAAATATGGAATGAAAAAGATTAACCATATACTGCATGTATTTGAGGTCCCCGCATTCAGCCGACACTGGTTAGCTAATTAAGAGGATTATCGTGCAAGACAGCTCTTCTTTTGTCCTTTTCAGTCCAATCCATCTTATTACAATTGCCATTATTTTTCTTATTGCCGTCTTTTTTGCCCTGTTGGTTAAAAATTTACATGTGAAAATCCAATCATTTATTGGACGATGTCTTGCCTGGACATTGATCATTGTCGAATCTTTTAAATTTTATTACCGTATGGAATTTCTTGGAGAACCCTGGCAGGACAATCTGCCTTTCCATTTTTGTGGTTTGTCCATGATACTACTGGCCTACACTATCTTTACCCGGACATATAAAACATATGAGATTGTTTATTTTTGGGCATTTGCAGGTGCTGTCATGGCACTAATTACGCCGGATGTGCCTGCTTCATTTCCACACCCGGAATATTTACTTTATTTTGTTGGGCATGGGATGATCATTGTGGGCATATTTTTTGTGACCTATATGTATGATTTTCGACCCCGAGTTTCTTCTATCTGGGAATCCTACAAGACCGCGTTGAGTGTTTTGGTTATCATTTTTCCTTTGAATTATATTCTGGGAGGTGAAGCGAACTATCTTTACCTCAGATTTCGGCCCGATGTCGGATCTCTGATGAATTTTATGCCTGAACCGCCATTTCACATTCCGTTTTTGATGATCATAGCCTATATATTTTTCTGGGTGGTATATTTACCCTATTGGATCAAAGACTTAATGTCTAGGAAACAGGGAAACGTATGACATTGAAAATGATATTGTTTATTCTTGTGATGGTTTTCGTCATCGGTTCTTTTATTTTTGCATTTGTTTATAGGATGAAAGAGCATCAGGAAGAATTATGATAGTTCGTATAATTAAACTCATTGCATTTTTATTTGTCTTCATGGTCGTGGGATTGGCGCAAAGTGATTTCAATCTTGAGGACCTAAACCCGAATTCTGAATCATATGGAGACACGATTGGTCCCGCGGATTATCTTGGAGATATTTGCATTGTGTTTTTTGGTCATGAATACTGAGGGGCTTGTCGGAGTCGGTTCGGTCTTCTCAATTCGGTTTACCTAGACTTACTTTCCATGGGTGTAAATGATGTAAGCATCATTGGAGTTGGTAAAGATATTTACATTGATGACTTGGATGGTATGGTCAACGGTAGAATATTGCCTTGGGTTGAAGATGTACAGGCAGATGGTTTTCCAGTATGGACTAATTATGGCGCCGTTCAAAGGAGCACATATTTTCTAAATCGTGATGGTGAACTAATTTACCAATTCAATATCACATCTCTTGATCCTACTGATCCGGAAGATTATGAATACCTAGTTAACCTGATCCTGAATTACCGAGCTGAAAATGGACCTGAAGTACACCGCATACCTGAAGAAATGAACTCAATACAAAATGCTATTGAGTACTCTGATGAGGGCGACATTGTTTTGATCAATTCTGGTACATACTACGAAAGGATCGACTATTTAGATAAAAATATTACAGTTGCTTCTATGTCTTTTCTGGGCGGCAATAATATTATGTCGGAAACAATCATCGATGGAGAAGGCCTAGGTACAGTGATTACTATAGCCGGTGGTCAGGATCAATCTGCAATACTTCTTGGACTCACAGTTCAAAATGGTTCCAACTCGGTTGCTGCAGGAGGGATTTTAATCGAAGGATCAAATCCCACCATTGACAGGAATATTATTCGCAATAACCATGCTGGTGAATGTGGAGGTACAGGTGGGGGAATTGCCATTCTGGACGAATCCTATCCATATCTGTTTGGGAATGAAATTTACAATAATGATGTATCCGGTGATTGTGACTGTATCTGTTATTTTGGTGGCGGTATTTACGTTGACGAAACTTCTTTTCCTATTGTAGGAGGTTCCGTCACAATTGGAAATGCACTATATGATAATTATGCGGATTATGGTATGCAGTTATTTCGTGATCAGTCAGAAGACACGACGGGATTGACGCCTATTTTTGCCCACTACAATAATTTTGAATCCTGCCCTCCGGAATTTCCCGGAGACGTTTATCCCGAAAATGGCTGGGATCTGGAATATTGTAATTCTTTGGAAGTTGAAGAAGATTCTCCCAACATCCCTCATGAAATTAGATTAAATCAGAATTACCCGAATCCCTTTAACCCGAAAACCACTATTGGTTTTACGATTGCAGGGGCTGGGGATCTCACATCTTTACAAATTTATAATATTCAAGGTCGTTTATTGAAAATATTAACGGATCAATACTTTACACCAGGACATTATTACGAGTTTGAATGGGATGGCTCGAATTTGACCAGTGGCCTATATTTTATTCAATTACGTTCAGGAAAGTACACCCAAACCAAAAAAGCGATCCTTGTTAAATAAATACTTAATTTTTTTATTGTTCGTTCCCATGCCGTGGGGTTCGGATCGAAAAGAATCTGAAATACCATCTATGAACATTTCATACGCAGGTGCAGATTTTAACGTAATAAAAAATGGTGAATCATCCATACGTTACATTTGGCTGCATGGAGATGAAAAAACAGCTCAAATGGCATTAAGTCACCACATCAAAAATTACCCTGGAATAGCTTATTTTATTCAGAGTGAAGCGAGGGAGATCCCTTATAAATCTACTTTGATTGATCCCAACCGAATTTTTTCAAGAAATGGATCCTATCATGCATTAAAAAAATTCAAACCGGAATGGGCGCCAGGTTCCATAAAGGCTTCTCTTGATGAGTTGGATCGTGAAAGAACACAATTTTTTAAGGAGCTTCTACCGGATGGAGATGGAATTCTCATTGCAGTTCATAATAATTTTCGGGGATATAATCTTCATAGTGAAACGCATAACAATGTAAAGACATCCATAAAAACAAAACAGAATCCAAGAGATTTCATTATTTGTACTTTCGAGGGTGATTTTGAAAAACTTTCCAAAGGTCCATATAACGTCCTTCTTCAAAACAAAATGCCCGAAAGGGACGATGGAAGTTTATCCTGGGCCGCATTAAAATATAACGTTCGGTACATAAATATTGAAACAAGGCTTGGGTACCTTACCAAACAAAAGAAAATGTTGACTTTTATTGCGAACACCCTGCAATGATCCACAAGATCATTCGGATGTTAATCCGATGGATGCCCTTGGTTCTGTTTTTATTGTTGATTTCCTTGGATCGAAATAAAGCTGTTCACGTCATTGGTTTTTTGACGCTCTTATTTGCTTATACTGCAATTCTGATTCTGCGCATTTTGTACGCACGGGATGAATGGCACAATGAATTTGAAGCTGAAAAACCGACAAAAAATAAATCTATCGATCTATCAGATAGCGAATGAATATTATTCAAAAGGCTAAAGGATTCCTTTTTGATCTGGATGGTGTCTTTTATTTATCCGGTCAGCCCTTAGAAGGTGCCGTAGAGACTTTATCCTATCTTCGGGAAAATGAAATTCCTTTCCGATTTTTAACGAATACGACTACAATAAATAGAAAAACCCTAAAGGAGAAATTGGATGCCATAAAATTGTATTGTTCTGAAGATGAAATAATTTCCGCAGGGTTTGCGGGGATTAATTATTTGCGGGAAATGGGTTCCCCGACCTGTAGGTTTTTTATTTCGGATAACTTGAAATTGGATTATGTTGAATTTGTTGAAGACATCCATTCACCCGAGGTCGTTGTAATTGGAGACTATGATGGTTGGACGTTTGAACTATTAAATCAAGCCTTTCGGTATCTGATGGATGGTGCTGAAATTATTGCCTTGCAAAAAGGGAGATATTACAAGGTTGACGATGGTCTTCAACTTGACGCAGGCGGGTTTGTAAAAGCCCTTGAGTATACCACTGGGAAACAGGCGCATGTTGTTGGCAAACCAAACAAGGCTTTTTTTCAATATGCATTGGACGATTTAAATTTAGGTCCAGGCGAAGTCGTCATGCTTGGTGATGATCTTGTTAACGACGTCAAGGGTGCACAGGAAATTGGCGTCCCCGGCGTTTTGGTTAAAACGGGCAAATATCATGAAGGAATGGTAGAATCCAGCAGCGTAAATCCTGATGGATTTATAAATTCCATCTCGGATTTACCAAAATTATTAAACAAAAAGGAGTCATTATGAAGCAGATTGATTTCCGCAGTTTTCTTATCGGTGTTTTGGGCACCGTCTTGCTTATTATTCTGGCAGGTTCAACGGATGATAAAAATCTGGGTGACGTCGTGGTCAATTCCATTACAATATTGGATGATGGACATGGAGGGTTTATCTCAGCCTATAACGATGATCAAAAAAGGACACTGTATCTTGGAACGGGTAAGGAAGGAAACGGATATGTCCAAACCTACAATAAATATGAAGAGCCCACCGCCTATATTGGATCCAACAGAGACATGGATGGCGTTATTGTCTTAAATGACCGGTATGGGCATACTGGCTTTACGCAGACGGGGAAACAGTGAAAATTGGAATCATTTTCATCATTTTAGTTTTGTTTGCATTTTTGAAGGCGAGGGAAAGGTTCAATCAATACAAAGACTGACTAATTTCTGAAATATTATTTTGTTAAACCTAGAGCTCGGTTTATAATAAAAAATTATGAGAAAAATCCGCACCGTTATCAATTTGGTTGGACTTCAAATAATTCTTTATTTTCAGAATTAGGTATGGATTATACTGATGTGTGTAAGAGAATAGTAGATAATGGTGAACCGGGATTTGCTTGGCTCTAATTCTTAATCCAGAACGTCATCCCTTCAATTCCGGGATGTTCTTATATAAATCCAAGCTTCCCGGATTTGCCAGCGCATCCTTATTCCCCACAGGCTGCCCATTGATAATCTTTCTGATGGCAATTTCCACTTTTTTCCCATTGATCGTGTAAGGGATATCCTTCACCTCTAAAACGATGGAGGGAACGTGGCGAGGCGAACATTGTGATTTTATGGTGTTCTTCAATTGAGACACCAATACATCCGTAAAAGAAAATCCGGTCCTCATTTTAATAAATAAGACAATTCGCTGATCCCCTTCCCAACTTTGGCCAATAACGAGACTGTCATTGATTTCATCCATGGCTTCTGCGACTCGGTAGATTTCCGCCGTCCCAATACGCACTCCACCTGGATTCAATGTAGCGTCACTCCGCCCATAAATTTTAACACCGCCATAATCGGTAATTTTTATGAAATCGCCATGGTGCCAGATTCCGGGATAGGTGTTGAAATAGGCATTCTGGTATTTCACTCCATCGGGATCATTCCAGAAATAAATCGGCATGGACGGAAATGCGGAGATGCAAACCAATTCGCCTTTTTCATTAATCATGGGTTGTCCGGCATGATCGAGAGCCTGTACGTTCATTCCCAAACCACGACATTGCAATTCTCCCCGGTGGACCGGCAACATGGGATTCGCCAAAGCAAAACAAGAAATAAGGTCCGTTCCTCCGGAAATGGATCCCAATAAGACGTCTTTCTTTATATGTTCATAAACGTAATCAAAATTTTCCTCAACCAAAGTAGAACCAGTGGAAAGAATTACTCGAAGGCTTGAAAGATCAGTTTCCTTAGTGGGTTTCACATTTGCATTTTGACATGCATCTATGAATTTTGCGCTGGTACCAAAAATAGTGATTCCCAATTCATCCGACAGTTTCCACATGACGTTTCCAGCAGGGTGAAATGGTGATCCATCATAAAGAACCATTGTGGCCCCCACAGCCAGTGAACTGACAAGCCAATTCCACATCATCCAACCACAAGTCGTAAAATAAAAGATAGTATCTTCCCTGGACAGGTCACAATGTAATCGAAGCTCCTTCAGGTGCTGAATCAGAGTTCCGCCGGCGGAATGGACAATGGATTTCGGCAACCCTGTCGTTCCCGATGAATACATGACATAGAGAGGATGATCGAAGGGGAGTTGTTCAAATTCAAGAGGGTATGACGCTTTAGATATGAATTCATGATAAAGAACGGAATTTTCAATGGATGAAAGATCTATTTTCCGGTCAAGGTATTCAACTATGACAACCTTTTCGACACTGGGAAGATCATTCAGAATTCCCTTTAGTTTTTCAATGGAATCAAATTCTTTTCCATTATAGTAATAACCGTTGGCGGCAAAAATGATTTTGGGTTCGATCTGACTGAACCGATCCAAAACACCTTTGATCCCAAAATCTGGAGACGATGAGCTCCATATGGCACCAATGGAAACGGCCCCCAACATTGCAACGACCGCTTCAGGCATATTTGGAATAAATCCTGCGATTCTGTCACCCTTCCGAACGCCAATTTCTCGGAGCGCATGTGCCATTCGTTCAACTTCAGAATACAATTCTTTATAAGTCAGTGTCCGAACTTGCTGTCCTTCTCCTTTAAAATGAATGGCCGGTTGGTCATCCCGATACTTTAACAGGTTTTCGGCGTAATTCAGTTTGGCACCGGTAAACCATTTGGCACCGGGCATTTGTTGTACGTTATCCACGACCGCTGAGAAAGGAACGGAATGTTTAATTTCGCAAAAATCCCAAACTTGCTCCCAAAAACTTGGGATATGATGAACGGACCAGTTGTATAATTCGTCGTAGAATTTCAAATTCAAATCAAACGTTTCATTAACTCTGGCCATGAATTGGGCCATTTGAGTTTTTTCCGGGTGAACGGGTTGCCAAAGAATTTTATCCATCGATTCGACCAATTATTTCAAGGGAATTATACCACAATTTTAATAAAAAGCCAGATTAGAAAATGGCATGAATTTGGAATTATTAAAATCGGTACTGCCGTTTAAAACCATTAATTTTCCGGTTAATAAATTCTAGTTTTATTCAGAATATGAAAATTGCGTTTTTAACTTCTGGAGGAATTGCTCCCTGTCTTTCTGCCTCCATTGGAGCCTTGGTAGAGAAATATAATACCCTTGCACCGAATGCAGAACTGATCGGTTATTTGCATGGTTATCGAGGCCTTCTCCTTGGAAATTCGATCCAATTCCCCGGATCTGTAAAAACCGACTATTCCGTGCTTTATGAATTTGGGGGCACTCCTATCGGAAACAGCCGGGTGAAACTTACCAACGTTGAGGACTGCGTGAAGCGCGGCTACATTCAGGATGGAGAAGACTCTCTGAAAATTGCAGCAGAGCAATTGGAAAAAGATGGTGTAGATATTTTGCACACCATTGGTGGTGACGATACCAATACCACGGCTGCTCAACTTTCATCTTTTTTAAAAGGAAACGGGTATGACCTGACTGTAGTTGGCCTCCCAAAAACCGTGGATAATGACGTATACCCCATCACTCAGACGCTTGGAGCGTGGACTGCCGCAGACCAGGGTGCGATCTTTTTCGAAAACGTAGCGAATGAAAATACAACCAGTATGCGGCAGCTGATCATCCATGAGGTCATGGGACGTCACTGTGGCTGGCTCACGGCAAAAAC
>CAYNPR010000059.1:0-8582 GCA_964399115.1 uncultured bacterium
TTTTGTGGATCTGGTCTGGATATTCCTGTTCCCGGTGCTTTACTTACTATAGAGGGTAAAAATGAGTGACCATGATCACGGGCATATTGAAGAACATATTAAGGTTTACCTAACCGTATTTGGTGCCTTAGCGGCCCTGACTGTACTAACAGTTGCAGCATCCTATATGAACGTATCTACCACTGAAGCTATTTTTCTGGCTTTGTCTATAGCTACAGTCAAGGCCAGCCTGGTTGCTGGGTACTTTATGCATCTTATTACCGAGAGACAAACCATTGTCTATATCTTATGCCTGACCTTTGTACTCTTCCTCGTTTGCATGTTTTTACCCTTAATCACCTATATTGATCATACCGGTTTATGATCTCTCTAAAAACATTTCATCTTTTTTTTATTTCGGTTTCCATCGTGATTACTACATACTACGGCATTTTTGAGATCACAAATCCATCCAGCTCTGGTATGACTTCAAATATCCTGGCTATATTTTCTTTTCTTTTTTCTGCAGCGCTCATTGCCTATGGTATTTCTGTATATAACAAGTTCAAGCATATATAGTCCATGAATAGAATTTTTCAGATTTCCCTGCCACTAATTATCTTATTTTTAACACTTGATAATTTGCATGCCTGCGCAACCTGTTTTGGGGATCCAAATGCTCCCGCAGCGCAAGGAATGAACTGGGCAATCATAACCTTACTGGGCGTTACAGGTGGTGTTTTAAGTGGTGTAATTCATACAATTATGACCATACGTAAAAAAACAAAAAAATTTAATCAATTGAATAAACAATAGAGGAAACTCCTTGGTCGATATTCTCCACTATTTTGGTTTACCAATTAACATGTCCGTACAGGGTGCAAAGATTGATGAAATAAATGCTATTGTCCACTGGCTTATGCTCATCCTGTTCGTTGGCTGGGGTATATTTTTTATCGTAAGCCTGGTAAAGTTTCGGGCATCAAAGAACGATACAGCAGATTATGAAGGTGTAAAATCCCACCTGTCATCTGTTCTGGAAGCCGTTGTAGCTGTTATTGAAATTGTGATTCTGTTTGGTTTTGCTTTCCCGATCTGGGCTGATCGAGTAACCGACGTTCCAGCACCCAGTGAAGCAGTTCATCTGCGTATTATCGCTCAACAGTTCGCCTGGAATATTCATTACCCTGGACCCGACGGCAAGTTTGGATCAACCAGCGTTGAACTCGTGGACGAGCAGGAAAATCCCATTGGTTTAGACCGTGGAAGTGACAATGCAGCAGATGATTTTTATAATTTGGAACTTCATATTCCTGTTAATAAAAAGATCAGGATCGATCTTACATCCAAGGATGTGATCCACAGTTTCACCTTGACGGAACTTCGAGTGAAGCAGGATGCGATTCCTGGCATGAGCATTCCGGTTCATTTCACTTCCACCATGACGTCAAAAGAATTTCTTGAAACAACCGTTGGAACTGCCCGTGAAGGCAGGGGATTGGAAATTACATGCGCCCAGCTTTGCGGTTTAGGTCACTACCGGATGAGGGGATTCTTCACAGTACATGATGATGAAGGATATCAGGCATGGCTCGATGAGCAGGCAGAATATTTGGAAGAAGAACTTGGTAATGATGAGGATGATTGGGGCGATGATGAAGACTGGTAGAAATTGATCCAAATAAGATTATAATCCCCATTCAAATGGGGATTATTTTTCATTTAAATTTTAAATATTATTGTACCGCGGGCGAGACTCGAACTCGCACACCCTAAGGGCACCAGATCCTAAATCTGGCGTGTCTGCCAATTCCACCACCGCGGCATTTTAATCGTATGGGAAATTACGGTTTTCAGAAAACAAAAAAGCCCCGCAAAATGCAGGGCTTTTTTCATGAAAGAGATCGGATTATTTCATCAATATCATTTTTCGATTCAATACTTTATCTCCGGCACGAAGTCTGTAAATATAAACCCCCGCACTAACCTCCTGGCCCAAATGATCTGTGGCATTCCATGTAACAAAATGGTGACCTATAGACTGATTTTCATTCACGAGAGTATAGACACTTCGGCCCATAAGATCAAAGACCTCCAGAAGCACATGAGATTCTTCAGCCAGCTCATACCCAACAATGGTGGTAGGATTAAAAGGATTTGGATAATTTGGATGTAAGGCAAACTCAGCAGGAATTACAATTTCATTATCCGCTGCAAGTGTACCTGTAAATTGCCCAAATCCATGGAATACTGATGTTAGGGGATTGGCTCCAGCATCACCTGATGCCACGCTAGGCATGGTGAGAATTATAGATGGGTTACTTAAATTGCCGTTAAATTGAACATTTACCTCAAGAACTGGGCCGGATCCCGGTTCAATTGCCGTCCCAAAATCATACCCAAGAAAATAGTATCCTTCTTCACCAAGGTCAGTGGAACTCCCATCAACGACACCATCGCTGAAACGGCCAGCACGCGTCACATCCGTTACAACCAAATTATCAGGTAAATCGGCGATCGTGAATTCCATAATATACACTGTTTCGGTATTATCCAAATGAACTTCAAACGATCCCGAACCATTTGGCGTCAATTCCCCGGAAACGTTTTGAATACTGTATGCTGCCGGTGGCGCGCCCATGTAAACTTCAGCCGAAGTAATCTCTGCATGCATCGGTAAATTGTTGATGTCGGATATGATTGCATCCTGAACGTTAAGATCCACTATTGTGCCTTCCGGAACCCCATCTATGACACTATAGGTTATATCTGCAACATGGCCAATGCCTGGATTGATGGGATTGGAAAACGTATTGTCAAAAAGCAATACCCTGTAAATATTCCCAACAATATCACCGGAAATAGCCCATGCGCTAAAATCGGTTATTCCACTCACCTCAACGTTCGCACCATTCATAAACGGAGGATCTGCAACAATGTCCAGTTGAATACCATAAACGGGTTGAGTATTTTCAAGAATAAAGGAAGTGGTGAATTCTTCACCTGGAATTCCGTATCCGCCAGTCAAGGTTACGTACTGGGTTTCAATTCCCACTTCATAGATACCCCCTTCCGCAGTCCAGTTCAAATCGATGTAACTCATATCCTGGATTGCCGTACCGCTTGTGTAAGATAAATTCACCGTCATTTCTTCTTCCGCAACGGGGTAAAGGACAGCTTGGCATACAGATCCATCTCCAGCGGCCAGAGGTGTTCCTAAACTGATTCCAGTGATGGCTATAGTACCGTCACCTTGATCGGCAATTTCAAGTGCCCAATCTGCGGTTCTTTCCGTTGTTAATATGTTTAAACTATGAATCACATCCGGATAATCCATGATCTCAAAATAAAAGAGCCCGAGGTCGGATTCATTATTGATGTAAAAATCGAGAGTGTCCATTTGGCCTGAAAGTGAAGCACCATCGTCCATCCACAATTCAACCCACTCAACCGGGGTTGCCGAAACAACATTTGTTGGACCTGATTCAGACCCATCTGGATAGATTGCAGTTACGAAGTAGTAATAGGTTGTGCTGTTGGTCACGCCTTCATCAAGATAAGTCGTTACATCGCCTCCGACTTCAGCAATCTCTTCAAAATCCGATACACTATTCAATGATCGATAAACTTTATAAGCATCAATATCCACAGGTCGATTTTCAGGGATGATCGGATTATCCAGATCTACCTTCAATTCATAGGGAATCCCACCACCAAATTGACTTATAACGTCTTCCTTAGGTGCAGATATTGCCCATTGACCTAATTCCGTCAATTCATAATGAACAACACGGTCAATATTCCGAGCTGCAAACGTGACGGAAACGTCATCTACCGCCCAACCGGACGCCCAGAAAGTATTGTCATTGGAATGGAATGCGATATAAAGATTTGGAACACCGGCGTACTCGGACAAGTCCACAGTCTCCGTTACCCATTCAACCTGGGGATCCAAGGACGTGACTTCCGTAAAATTTGTTCCATCCGTACTTACTTCAATATGAGCCGTATGACTGAAAGCACCATCGTAAAAAGATGCAAAGTTTAGAGTAATGTTTTGCGCTCCACTCACATTCAATGGTGGCATAATTAAATAATCCATGGATCCATCGTCATTTGCCATATCATCGTTTGAACACATATACCATGTATGTGACGGAATTGGCCAAAATGCACTTGTGCCATCCTGAGTGATGAACCAACCCTGTGCAGAATTAGTGGTCATTGTCCAGCCATCCGGGACCACACCTTCTTCAAAATCTTCTTCAAAATTCTCAGGGATCGGTCCGTACGGTGCTTCCCAGTTCAAAAGGACCTGTGCGTCCATGCCATCTTGTGCTTCAAGGTTATGGGGTTCTTCTATGTATCCGGGGCTTACGGTCACAGTTCCGGAATCAGCACCCGCAACCCAATAGGTTCCGCCAATATCATCCGTTATAATGACATCTGCAAAATTCACGCCCACATTTGAGTTATATGCATTGTCGTGTACAACCATTTCCATGTTGAGAATGGGACCAAATCCCGATTCAATATTCTCATTTTCCGCATTGTACATGACAACCCGTGTAACGCCAGATTCGAGAACATTATAATCAACAGAAAAACCTACAGATCTATCAGTGGTAGAAAAACCAGTCACGTCAAGGTAATTGGGTGTGTCGTAAAGATCAAATTGCACCCCACCAACCAAACCAGGGTTGGTCATACTAATATCAATATAAACTTCTTCGGAAACGTCGCCTGTGTCCGAACCCGCACTAAGGATCACAACGTTACCGATTGTGATTGATCCATCTTCTCCATCACTATCAACAATACCACCATCGGCATCACTTACGGTCAAGTCATACATATCTAGGTCTACCGATGCGGAGAGAATCTCGCTTCCATCATAGTAAAGATTCAAAACTACATCATCACCACCTGCCGAAATCCCATCCGGACCATTGCTGTAAAAAACAACACGCCCTGATCCATCATCAAAAACATTAAAATCTGCACTGAAATTATCTGGATCTATCGGTGATAACCCTGATATTTCGACCAATGTAGGCAAAGCGATTACATCAAATTGAAACCCACCTACCGCATCACCTGGGTTGGTCAAAGTAACCGGAACAACGATATTTTCTTCATAGCCATCCACCACAACGTCTCCCAAGGAAACGGTCACATTAGAATATGCCGTAACCATCAACAGAGATGTGACCATGAATAAATAGAAATATTTTCGCATTAATGTCATAGTGTCCTCCGACATCATTAAACTTTTAATTAATCTTTTTAGACGAAAATCCCCATCTCACTATGGGGAATTCAACAAAATTTGGTTCGTAAAAATAACGATTTTCTACCTATATATCACTCATTAAATTATTCTTGGAGTGCCAAAGTTAAATCTGAGTACAAATCATCAAAATGTTCAATTCCTATGGACAACCTTATCAAATCTTCCGTCAATCCCATTTCTGCCTTCATTCTCGAAGGAACTGCACCATGAGTCATATTATAAGGAATACAAACAAGGCTCTCCACTCCACCCAAACTTTCCGCTAATGTGAAAAGTTTAACCTTGGATAGAAATAAATCTCGTTTTTCAGTGGAACCCAACTTAATGGAAATTAGACTCCCAAAAATAGGGGCTCCATTCGGATTTAATTGCTGTGTTTTGGCTAAATCGTATTGTGAGTGAGATTTAAGCCCTGGATAAATAACTGTATGAACCATCGATTGAGATTCCAGTTGCTTTGCCAATTCCATTGCATTATCGGATTGTCTTTGCACTCGCAACCCTAGAGTTTTAGTGCTTCTTAGCAAAAGCCAACAATCAAAGGGGCTCGGAACAGCACCGCCGGACTTTTGGATGAAATAAAGTTTATCAGCCATCGTTTTATCATTCGTGATCAATACCCCATTGATCACATCGCTATGCCCGCCAATTAATTTCGTGGCGCTGTGCAGGACAACATCTGCTCCGAGAGACAATGGATTTTGTCCATACGGACTCATAAACGTATTGTCAACCGCCAACTTGATTCCATTTTTGTTACATAAATTGCTCACAGCATTGATGTCCGTCAATTCCAATAAGGGATTGGTCGGTGTTTCAACAAATATCCATTTTGTGTTGGCGTGGATGGTATCGTTGATCTGATCTAAATCCCGAGTATCCACAAAATCAAATTTGAGACCCAAGTTGGACAAAACGTTTACCGCCATTCGGTAAGTCCCACCATAAACGTTCCGCCCGATAATAATGTGGTCTCCGGAATTTAAAGTATGGAATAAGGCTGTTGAAGCAGCCATTCCGCTGGAAAAGGCGATCCCATATTCGCCTTCTTCCAATGATGCAATATTTTCTTCAAAGCGCTTCCTCGTAGGGTTTGCGGCACGGGAATAATCGAATCCCCGATGTTCCCCGGGAGCATCTTGTTTAAAGGTGGAAGTTAAATGGATTGATGGTGTTATCGATCCTGTTTCAGGATCTGCCTGGTTGCCTACATGAACGGCACGGGTTTCAAATTTTTTCTTTTTTAACATCAGGAAATCTGTGTGTATCCACGGTTTAAATAATTTTGCAGTTTTTTGTATTTGATCTCAAGTTGTTTACCATCCGGACCTTTAACCATTATTTTTTCGTTTCGTCCAATTTTCTTTTCTGCTTTTACTGGTTTCCGAACCTGTTGAGGTTGATTACCTTGTTGTGTTCCCTCCGGCTGACCGGCAAAGCCCATCCCCGTTGTATCTTGATGTTTTGTTTGAACATTTCGGACCGATTCTCTTTGAATCTTCGGGGATTCACCCATACCTTGGATTTGTGTTCGGAAAATCCGTTGAACTGTAGCGGCATTCATATCCGTCATCATACCCTGAAACATTTTAAATCCTTCCGATTTATATTCGAGTAATGGATTCTTCTGGCCATAGGCACGGAGATTGATCCCCTCTCGCAACTGATCCATGGCATATAGGTGGTCTTTCCATTTTTCATCGATAGTTCGGAGGATAACGAATCGTTCAAATCCGCGCATGGTCTCTTCCGGCAATAAAGATTCCCGGGCTTTATAAACCGAATTACTATTGTCAATTACCCAGTCCACTATCTCTTCACTTTCCAGATTGGTTTTTCCGGTGGATTCCAGAATATGTTCCATGGATGCATCCACCAGTAAATGAGAAGAAAAGGATTGTTGCAAACTATCCCAGTTCCATATTTCTGGTAAACTTGGATCTGCTTGCGCATCAATCTCATCCATGACGTAATCTTCTATGATTTGTTCAACGGTATTCCGCATATCTTCACCAGAAAGCGCTTGATTTCTAATATCATAAACTACTTGTCGCTGTTGATTCATCACATCATCGTATTCCAAAAGATGTTTCCGAATACCAAAATTTCTTACTTCAACCTTTTGTTGGGCATTCCCAATAGCGCGCGTAACCATTCCTGCGGAAATGACTTCCCCTTCTTCAATACCCATTTTGTCCATGATGGCGGCAACCTTATCGGAACTAAACAAGCGCATAAGGTCATCTTCCAGGGATAAGTAAAACCGAGATGATCCGGGATCTCCCTGTCTCCCGCTTCGACCCCGGAGCTGAAGATCAATTCGCCGTGATTCATGACGTTCGGTTCCAATGATGTGGAGTCCTCCCAATTCTTTCACTCCATCACCTAATTTAATGTCCGTCCCTCTGCCTGCCATATTTGTTGCAATGGTCACTGCCCCGGGAAGACCGGCACGCGTCACCACTTCTGCTTCTTGCTGGTGTTGTTTCGCATTCAGGACATTGTGAGGAATATTTTTCCGTTTCAACATCCGGGACAAAAGTTCCGATACTTCCACGGAAATGGTTCCAACAAGAACAGGTTGCCCATGATGATGACATCCTGCAATTTCATCAATGGCCGCATTATATTTTTCGCGTTTTGTCTTATAGACCAAATCATCACGATCATCACGGGTAATGGGACGATGAGTAGGAATCACGGTGACGTCCAGACTATAAATTGAGCTAAGTTCTTCCGCTTCCGTTTCCGCTGTTCCTGTCATCCCGGACAGTTTATCATAGAGTCGGAAGTAGTTTTGAATTGTAATCGTGGCCAGTGTTTGGGTTTCACGTTCTATCCGAACGTTTTCTTTAGCTTCAAGAGCTTGGTGCAAGCCATCCGAATATCGTCTCCCTGGAAGAACTCTCCCTGTGAATTCATCCACAATCATGACTTTCCCATCCTGGAGAACATATTCCACATCTTTTTCATAAAGAGTAAATGCACGGAGTAATTGATTGAAATTATGGATTGTACCACTCCGTTGGGCATGGAGTTGATGTACTTTTTCCTTTTCCTGCTCCTTTTCCAAGGAGCCGAGTTCTTCCCGATCATCAATCTCGGAAAGCAATTCGCCTAAGTCGGGGATTACAAAGGCTTCCGGATTATCGGGAGCGAGAAGATTGCGCCCTTTTTCCGTGATGTCAAGGACATGGCTTTTTTCGTCAATGGAAAAGTAAAGGTCATCATCTACCTCATGTATTTTTTTATCGCGTATATAAATAGACTCAATATCCTGTGCCAGTTTCAGCATTCCCGATTCTTGGAA
>CAYNPR010000060.1:0-8517 GCA_964399115.1 uncultured bacterium
AGATCACTGCTGCTGTGAATCTGCCGCTCTTTCTTTTGGAAGGTGTTGCAATTCTCGCAGAAGTGTTCATTTTCTTGCAACTTATTCTTCCACCACCTAGTTAAGAAATCATGGATCAATACTGGGGTATTCCCGGAGGTGAAGACCTACACGAGTCCACTGAGGCTCAAAGTGGGGGGCACGCTCCGAACCCATTAGTCAAATTAGATCCGGGTCTGTTCATTTGGACAATCCTGACTTTTTTGATCCTGTTCTTTGTGCTGGCAAAGTTCGCCTGGAAGCCCTTGCTTGCTGCATTGGAATCCCGGGAAAACACAATTAAATCTTCTTTGGAAGATGCGGAAAAAGCCAAAACAGAACTGGAACGCCTCAATGCTGAGTCTGAAGAGATTATAGCTAAAGCCCGGTCCGAAGCCCAGACCATTCGTGTAGAAGCGAAATCTGCAGCTGAAAAGATCAAGGCGGATGTCATGGTTCAGGCTGGCGAAGATGCAAAGAAAATTCGTGATGAAGCTGAAAAGCAGATTCAGGTTGAAAAGGATAAAGCGATCAATGAAATTCGTCAGGAAGTGGTCAATCTTACCATGACCGTGGCTGAAAAGGTCATTAAAAAGAATCTGTCCAAAGAAGACAACCAATCTTTGATTGAAGATTCCATCAAGCATCTAAAAGGCTATGACGCGTAAACAATCTGCAAAACATCTTTCCATTGCACTGTATTCCGTCTCGGAACGAAATGGTGTTCTGGATTCAGTTCACAGAAGTTTAAATAAAGTGGTCAAATTGGTAAAAATAGAATCTCAATTTCGGGCTTTTGTTCAATCCAAGCGGATCCAGGGTGACCAAAAAGCAACTATCCTGAATACGGTGATGGGTGAAGAAGGTCATCCCTTGGTGGCTGAATTGCTTTCTCATTTGAAAGGAAGCCAAGCCACCACCATTTTACGGGATGTGGCTGACTTGTTTAATCGTCGTTATAAAGCTGGAAGAAATATTGTATCTGTGAAGGGAACTTTGGCCGATGAAATAAGTGAAGAAGAAAAATCTTCCCTGAAATCATCGCTGGACCAGATACTTGGAAAAGATACAGACCTTTCATTGGATGTTGATGAATCTTTGATTGGCGGTATCAGGCTTAGAATCGAAAATAGATTTCTGGATGCTACTGTCCAGAACCAAATGCAGACACTCCGTTCTGAATTGCTGCAATCGTAATTAATTAGGAAATCATGGAAATACAAACTGATCAATTAATACAGCTACTTCGCGAACAGATCGAAAAATTCGATAGTTCAGTTGATGTAGCCGAGGTTGGAGAAGTGATTGAAGTAGGTGATGGTGTTGCCCGTGTCTCCGGTCTTGAAAATGTAATGAGCTCTGAATTAGTCGAGCTACCAAATGACGTATTTGGGATGGCATTGAACCTTGAAGATGACAATGTCGGTCTCGTCCTTTTTGGTGAATCTCGACTGGTGAAAGAAGGTGACCTGGCCCAGCGAACTGGTCGCGTGGTAGAAGTTCCTGTCGGAGATGCAATGCTTGGCCGTGTTGTCAACCCGTTAGGTCAACCAATCGATGGTAAGGGTCCTATTGACACACCTAATTCGCTTCCCATTGAACGGAAAGCATTGGGTGTTATGGCTCGCCAACCAGTAAAGGAACCCTTACAAACTGGTATTAAAGCGGTAGACAGCATGATCCCCATTGGTCGCGGTCAGCGTGAACTGATCATTGGCGACCGTCAAACGGGAAAAACGGCTATTGCCATCGATGCCATCATCAATCAGGCTTACACCCACAAAACAGATAAACCCGTTTATTGTATTTATGTGGCTATCGGACAAAAAGCATCCACGGTTGCTGCCCTCGTGAAAGAATTGGAAGCCAATGGCGCCATGGCATACACCACGGTTGTTGCTGCAAACGCATCCGATCCTGCGCCAATGCAGTACATTGCGCCTTACTCTGGTGCTGCCATGGGTGAACATTTTCGGGATAACGGGAAACATGCTTTAATCGTTTATGACGATCTTTCAAAACAGGCTGTGGCCTACCGCCAAATGTCATTGGTGTTGCGTCGTCCGCCGGGACGGGAAGCGTTCCCCGGAGATGTTTTTTACCTACACAGCCGTTTACTGGAACGGGCTTCCAAGTTATCGGATGAATTGGGCGGCGGTTCCTTGACAGCTTTGCCCATCATTGAAACACAGGAAGGGGATGTAGCAGCTTACATCCCAACCAACGTAATTTCCATTACGGATGGACAGATTTACCTTGAAACAAATCTCTTCAATTCAGGAATTCGCCCTGCGATTGATGTTGGATTGTCAGTATCTCGTGTAGGTGGTAATGCACAGATCAAAGCCATGAAATCCGTTGCGGGGACACTCCGTTTGGACTTAGCGCAATACCGTGAATTAGAAGCATTTGCAAAATTCGGTTCCGATTTGGATAAAGCAACTCTGGCTCAATTGACCCGGGGAGAGCGGATGGTTGAGATTTTGAAGCAAAATCAGTATGTTCCTATGGATGTTGAGAAACAGGTTGCCATTATTTTTTCCGCATCAAAGGGACATCTTGACGATATAGCAGTAGACAAAGTTTTAGACTTTGAGACAGGTTTATTTGAATACCTGGATACTAATGCAGCAGATTCACTTTCTTTAATTGTAAGTGATGGGAAGATCACGGATGAGAATTCCAAAATGCTTGAAAAAGCAATTGTGGACTACAAAGCAGGGTTCAATATTGATTAATATATGGCTAACCTGAAAGATATTCGCAACCGAATCAAATCGGTGAAAAGCATCCAAAAGGTAACGAAAGCCATGAAGATGGTGGCTGCTGCTAAGATGCGTCGCGCTCAGGAAAGGATGGAGCAATCTCGTCCTTACAGCCAATCATTAATGAAAGTGATTCAACATCTTCTTCCGGATGTAGATCGAGACATATTACCACTCTTGGATGTTCGTGACATTAAAAGAAAGGCCTATGTCGTTGTTTCCGCAGACCGAGGCTTGGCTGGTGCATTTAATACCAATTTGTTGAAAGTTGCTCAAAAAGGAATTGATGAATTTGGAAAGGAAAATGTTGACCTGTTTTGCATCGGTAAAAAAGCTCGGGATCATTTTAAACGCAGAGGGTATAATATCATTGAAAATCATGTTGAATTCTGGGCTGAGATGGAATTTGATTCTGCCATGATGATCGGACGGAGTATCATTGATTATTTCACCAGTGGGAAAGTGGATGAAATTCATGTGGTGTACAATTATTTCATAAATATAGCACAGCAGGAAGTTAAATCTGAAGTGTTGCTCCCCTTGATTTATGAAGAAAGCAATGGTGTTGCACACGATCGTTTGTATGAGCCATCCAAAGAAGAATTGGTATCATCCTTAATTCCAAGGCATTTGAATGTTCAAATGTGGCAGTATTTACTTGAATCATACGCCAGTGAGCAGGCAGCCCGGATGTTGGCCATGGAAAATGCCACCACAAATGCTCAGGATATGATCAAGGACCTAACCTTAGAATTCAATAAAGCCCGCCAAGCGGCGATTACCACAGAAATGCTGGAGATTGTCAGTGGTGCAGAGGCTTTAGCTTAACTCAAAAAGGACATCATTTTATGTCAATGAATGGAAAAATATCACAGGTAATGGGTGCGGTGGTTGACGTCATTTTTGAAGATGGCCATATTCCTGATATTTATAATGCACTGAATGTAGATCGTGGCGAAGAAGGAACATTGGTTCTGGAAGTTGCACAACACTTAGGTGATGGTGTCGTTCGTACCGTAGCCATGGATTCCACAGACGGTTTGGTTCGCGGGCATGTTACGGAGGACACGGGATCTCCAATCTTGGTGCCTGTTGGGCAAAATACTTTAGGGCGTTTATTTGACGTTCTTGGAAATACCATTGATCAAAAAGGTGATTGTGAAGCAGAAAAAAAATATCCAATTCACCGTCCTGCTCCGAAACACGAAGACCTTGCAACATCAACGGAGCCCTTGGTAACAGGGATCAAAGTCGTGGATCTCATGGAACCGTATACAAAAGGAGGCAAAACTGGGTTATTCGGTGGTGCAGGTGTAGGTAAAACCGTCTTGATCCAGGAATTGATCCGTAATATTGCTACTGAGCACGGAGGCTATTCTGTATTTGCGGGTGTAGGCGAGCGAACCCGTGAAGGGAACGATCTTTATGCTGAAATGACTGAATCTGGTGTTATTGATAAAACAACCATGGTTTTTGGCCAAATGAATGAACCGCCGGGAGCCCGTCTCCGCGTTGGATTGAGTGGATTAGCCATGGCTGAATATTTCCGCGAAGAAGAGGGCCGTGACGTTCTTTTATTTATTGATAATATTTTTCGTTTCACCCAGGCTGGTTCTGAAGTTTCCGCGTTATTGGGCCGTATGCCTTCCGCTGTGGGGTACCAACCTACTTTATCTACTGAAATGGGAGATCTTCAGGAACGGATCACTTCCACAAAAAAAGGGTCAATTACCTCCGTTCAGGCTGTTTATGTCCCTGCGGATGATTTAACAGACCCGGCGCCTGCAACAGCATTTGCCCACTTGGATGCAACATCGGTTCTCGAACGAAAAATTGCCGAATTGGGAATTTATCCTGCTGTGGATCCACTTGCTTCCACATCAAGAATTCTTGATCCACGAATTATCGGTGAACGTCATTATAACGTGGCGCGCCAAGTCCAGTTCGTACTCCAGCAGTACAAAGATTTACAGGATATTATTGCAATTCTAGGAATGGACGAATTGTCTGATGATGATAAAGTCACTGTCGCTCGGGCCCGAAAAATCCAGAAATTCATGTCCCAGCCCTTCTTTGTAGCTGAGCAGTTCACTGGAACACCCGGTCGTTACGTAAGCCTGGAAGATACGGTTTCCGGATTCGAATCGATCCTGAATGGTGAGGCTGACGAACTATCGGAGAACGCGTTTGCTTATGTTGGCACCTTGGATGAAGCGTTCGAAAAACATAAGAAGTCTGCCGCGTAATGAGTTCCTTCAGTCTTGAAATTGTAACACCGATCCGGGAACTGGATGAAGAGCAAGTGAACTATGTCCGCTGTCCCGGTCTAGATGGTTCCTTTGGTTTAATGGCAAATCATCGTGAAGGGATCATTGCTCTTACGGTGGGAGAAATCAAGGTTACCCGCGAAGGGAAAAGTGAATTCTTAGCCACCAGCGGTGGTTTTGCTGAAATCATGAAAGATAATGTGAAACTACTGGTTGAATCTGTGGAGAAATCATCGGAGATTGATGCTGACCGTGCGGAAAAATCTCTGGAGCGTGCCACAACCCGGAAAACAGAAAAAGCCACAGCCTTGGATGAGGCTCGTATTGAAGCATCCCTGGCAAGGGCAATTAACCGCTTACGGGTTTCGAAAAGATAATTCTTTGAAAACATGAAATATAAAATAGGAAGCTCGGAACGGTTATTGTTTCGAGTTTTTTGTTTATAATAAAAAATAATAAAAACCTGATAAATTAAGATATGTACAAAAGGTCACATACTTGCGGCGAACTCCGAAAATTACACATGGGAGAAAAGGTCAACCTTAACGGTTGGGTGAATACTGTTCGCCTACATGGCCAAGTGGTTTTTGTGGATCTCAGGGATCGCTATGGTAAAACCCAAGTGGTTTTTGATGCTGATTCATTTTCCGGTGATTTTGAAGCAGTGAAAAAATTATCCATGGAAGATGTTCTTTCCGTCCAAGGTACTGTTAGAGATCGGGCTGAATCTGCTGTGAATCCAAATATGGACACAGGGGAGATTGAAGTTCTTGTTTTAGAATACATGATGTTGAATGAAGCAGCGCCGCTGCCTTTTGTATTATCAGATAGGGATAATGCGGAAGAGAATTTTCGCCTGAAATATCGTTATCTCGAACTTCGGATGGATGAACTCCAGCATAATATTTTAACACGCCACAAAACCTACCAGGCTACTCGATCCTTTTTATCCGATAATCATTTTGTTGAAGTGGAAACACCTGTTTTAATGAAATCCACACCGGAAGGTGCACGAGACTACTTGGTTCCAAGCCGGATTCATCCGGGTAAATTCTACGCTTTGCCTCAGTCTCCACAGATTTACAAACAGATTCTTATGATTTCAGGATATGATCGCTATTTCCAGATTGTGAAATGCTTTCGAGATGAGGACCTTCGTTCAGATCGCCAACCTGAATTCACTCAAATCGATATTGAAATGTCCTTTGTGGATGAAGAGGATGTCTTCAGTCATATGGAAGGATTGACGCACCATATTTTTAAAGCCATCCGCGGCGTTGATTTACCGAACCCATTCCCAAGATTAACCTATGCGGAAGCCATGGAAACCTATGGCACCGATAAACCGGACTTGCGATATGAGATGCAACTGCAGGATGTAAAAGAATTCACGGACGCTTCCGATTTCAATGCTTTCAAATCAGCAGAGAAAGTGAAAGGACTTTTAGTAAATGGTGGCGCGAAATATTCCAGGAAGATTATTGACGAACTCACCGAGTATGTTAAAAAATACAAAACCAAAGGTTTGGCATGGATGAAAGGGGAGAATGGTGCACTGACCGGTGGTATCTCCAAATTTTTCTCCGAAGACCTCCAAAAATCCATGAGGAATAGTTTAGATTTCCAAGATGGTGATGCTCTGTTTATGATAGGTGATGAAACCAATATTGTGTTAAATGCACTGGGTCAACTCCGAGTGGAAATTGCAAAACGAGAATCTCTGGAAAATAAGGATGACTTTAAACCGGTTTGGATCACCGAATTCCCCATGTTTGTATATGATGACGAAGCTGAACGATTCAACGCCATGCATCATCCATTTACCGCGCCGAGAGAAGAAGATGTTGCCATGTTGGAAACCGATCCATCCAATGCCTTAAGCCGAGGATATGATTTAACCATGAATGGGTATGAAATAGCCGGTGGGTCAATCCGAATTCATTCACCAAAAGTGCAGGAAAAAGTTTTCTCTTTGCTTGGATTAAGCCGAGAAGAAGCGATCAAAAAATTTGGCTTTTTATTAGAATCTTTGACTTACGGTGCGCCACCCCACGGCGGGATTGCCTTTGGCTTTGATAGATTGGTCATGCTTTTAGCGGGAACCGAAAATATCCGGGATGTAATCGCATTCCCAAAGACCACATCTGCAACATCACTCATGGATGAAAGCCCCAGTAATGTGTCGGAAGATCAATTGGATGAATTGGGGATTGAGCTTAAAGACACTGAACAATAATTATCACATATAATCATTCTTCCGACCTCAATTCAGACAAGTGTGGTTTTATCAGTATTAAAAACAAAGCGGTTGAAAATCCCACGGCGCTAAAGATCATGCACATTACCATAATTTGATACCGAACTGCAATGAGAGGAGAAATACCTGACAAGATCTGTCCAGTCATCATTCCCGGCAGAGATACAAGACCTACTGCAAACAAGGAATTAGTGATGGGAATCAATGCTGCTTTCAAGGCGATTCCCCGTGCAGTCATATAGTCTATATTTCTATCCATTTCTGCCTGCAGCCGCTCCGCTGCGAGACTAATACCGTTCATAGAACTGGCGAAGATCATTCCAGCCAGAGGAATCATATAGCGAGGCATGAACCAGAGATTCAATTTTAAAACGAATTGAGTCACCAGAAGCAATGTTAACCCACCACCAATTAAAATAGCCATCAAGGCAAACTGAAAAAATTCTCTTCTTTTTTGCTGTATGGTTCTCAGGGCGATCCAGCTGGCGGCAAATACCATCACCGATAGTACACCGACCGTGATGACCGCATTGCTGGATTCGAAGATATAAGCCAAGAAATAACCGATCAGCAGCAGTTGCACCAGCATCCGAATAACAGCGTAGATTGTGTTTTTCCATTCCAGAGACCAGGCGTGGAGTAGACCGATGACTACTGCTGCCGGGATAAAAACCAACAAGAGGCTGGAAAAGGGAATGGCAGTTATGGATTCATTCATGAAAATTATGGTATCATGATTTTATGGATGATGGTTATAAGATTGTAAAAGTTCATTAGGTGAAATATTGAATAAAGTAAAGTATTATTTAATAGAACAGCTTCTTTACTTGGCTAATCGCATTGCGCACGCATATTTCTATTGTTCGATGTAATTCAAGCCCGCTGTACCAATAAGAGTTTGACCAGACTAGGCTGCCGGAACCGGTATCTAGCATTTTGAGCATGATCCCCACTCGGGTTTGGGTATATTCGACACGATTCCCCTGCGACACGACACCGCCGTGGGTCGTTGTTGTGGTGTTGGCGGAAGTTTCTACTTTTTCATTACCGGCATCGGCTTCAGAAGATTGATCCACTGTTGTTTTTGTATAGCCTCGGTCTTCGTGACGGTAGGGCACCACGATCACTTCCGAGTCTGTGAATTCCGTGATAATGCAAGACAATTCCAATGTCTGGTCTCCGTTCCCAACATCCACAATAGGACCGCCTA
>CAYNPR010000061.1:0-8498 GCA_964399115.1 uncultured bacterium
CAGAAAAATGACGGCTTAATTTATACTCCACACCAATCTGTGATTGGTTAGGATTTGTAAGTGAAAAAGACCTTTTATATGATAGATTCAAGTATGTTTTGTCGCTAATTTGTTTTTTTGCTGTTATTTCAAAATCTTCATTAGACCCTTGTAGAAGACCTGCAGAGCCGGAAATATCAATGTCGTCCACCAAATTCATCCTACCAAGCTCGGTATCCCTTAAATTCTTTTCCAATCGCTTTTCCAAAATAGATCCGAGGAGGGAAACGGTTTGATTGCCAAACCCCGTAGACGTCAATTTCTGATCTTCAAACCGTCTTCCCCAGGTCAGGAGTTCAAGAATATCACTTTCAGAAAATCCACTTGCCGATTGCAGATTAATATCCAGATTTTCCATATTGCCGGAAATTCTTAGATCAATTTGTTCATCATCAATAAAAGTTTCCGCATTAACGTCAAAAAAGGGATTGAATCCTAAATCGTCAAATCTGACATATCCATTTAAACCCTTAAAATTATCTTTGTATGAAAAAACACTACCGTCCTCAACAAAAATCTCACCGCCAAAATCCATTTCCTGATTTCCAATTTGAGAAAGGCTCAATTCACCGGTTACAATTGCATCTACCTGAGAATTTTGGAAGAGTGCCGTACCTTTAATGGGGACACTTAATTGATAAGCCATAACGGTTCCAGTTTCATCCTCCAGAGTTTCACCAACTTCTTCTGTCGTAAATTCATAAAATACGGCTCCGTCCAACACTTCGATTATCCCTGAAATGGTTACTGAATCCTTCCCGACAATTGATACGTCTAAATTGCTTTGGGCTTCAATATCCAAAAACAATGTCTGGAATGACGCTTCTTTCCCTTTTACTGTTAAATCATATCGGGGTTTGAAAAAATCAGTAAAATCCATAGATCCGGAAATAATGGTATTTTTAATTTTTAGATTAGGGTATTTACCGTTTGGGTGGTATGCCAGACTTTTCATGCTTTGAATTATCATTTGATTGTGATTCATATAAGCATCACCCTCGACCTTCGTTATAGGGTCACCGAGCAAGAGCGTATAGACTTTCCCATTTTTGACTGCCATATGTCCGCTTCGCTGTATGGATTCAACCGGCCCAGTTAGAGATAACGTTATGTCAATATCTCCCCGAACTGAATCCAAATTTTCGATATAAGGGGATAAAAAAGGTAACGATCTCAAGTGAGCCTCAACATGAAAATCCATTGAATCTTTTGGAAAAAATTGACCAAATCTTTCCGAGCTAATATTTAAATCAAAAGGTAATGATCCCCGCGCAGTGATTTTTTCCTGATCATTTTTGGTTTCGGCAGATTCCAAGAAGAATTTTTTTCCATCATATTTTCCTTGCCCTCTTACGCTGCCAAGCTTGACTCTATCAAACAAACCATCCTTAATATCCACATTAAAAGAAAATTGCGTTTGACTTGGCAATCCTTCTATATTGATGTTTCCGGAAGCTTCACCCCCAATTGCAAAAAATTTTGGGATGAACTTATGAATGAATCCGAGCGATAGATTTTTGAAAGTTGTTTTAAGCAAAATTGGATTTTCTACTTTCTTGTTTTTATCCAAAATAATCACTCCATTCGTTTCAATTCCCATATATTTTCCGCGAGTCATGGAGATATCATCTATATAAAGAATATCGTTTTTATATAAAAAAACTAAAGTCATTTGATCAAATGGTTCACCCATATAAGACCCGGCTTTCATAGAAAGATCCATATCCATTATCAGGCCAGTTGCACCAAAACCAATATTGACTTCTCCAAAAACCAATCCTGAGACTTGTAATCTAGGATCCGAAAAAATATTTGTAATAATGTCCGCATCGAAATTGGACATTTTAAACTGACCTTCAGAATTTATTCCGCCGGTTATTACACCCTCAATGATTCCGTCATTGATATGTACTTCAAATGGTTCTACTTTCAAAATCAAATCTTTATAAAAAAAGGATATTGGACGGGGGGTTTTCAAGAGATGGTCCTGGTAAGCTAACTGCAATCGGTCAAGCTCATATTCATTATTCCCATCGTAATGACCGGAAAATTGAAGGTAATCCTTATTGGATTTCAAATAGCAGTTTTCCAATTGTACTTTTTCATTTTCAAAGGTAGCATTCACCGTTCCACTTTCGAAGGAATGATTCTTCCAAAATCCTTTTCCCAATTTCAAGTTGACAAATCCCAAAGTACTATCATTTCTCACGGAAGATTGTGAATTTAATTGAATGGAGGTCAGCGTAAATGGTCCATACTTGATATTGTTACATGTTAATTCCGCATCTACCAATGGCGCATCCGGATGCCCCATCACAGAAAGTCGGCCTGTTGCCTGGCCTGATGTAAATTCACCCGGTAAAAACTGATTCACCAAATCAATGTCTGCATTTTCCAAATCCGTCATGATGACCAGTTCTTCCGATTTATAATCATAACCACCCTCTAGCGTCATAATACTTTCTCCTGCCATTACCACTACCGGACCCATTGTTGAAAGGAGACTGTCATGATAAGAAATCTGGCCATGAACAGATATTTCGCCTTGTTCAAAAAACACTGATTCTACGACATCTAAACTTAAATCTATCTGATCCAAAAGTGCTCCTTCCTTTAAGCCTCCTTCCATTAAAAGAAGTCCGGATAATTTTGTGGTATTTTGATCATTCAACCATTTGCTCAAATCCAAATTTTCCAAATTTAAATAACTACTGACTCGTTCTTCATCCACCCATACTCCATTCATTGTTAATTGAGAATTTTCACCCTCCAACTTAAGATTCTTTAAAACCCATGCTTTCTTTTCTCTTTTCAAGTCAAACTGACCTTTCATCGCGAGTTCTAAATCATTTTCCAAACTCAAATTGCCTTTATAAGAATTAATCTCCGATTCAAAATCGAAAGTCACGGCAAATGAAGAAAATTTGGATTGGAGGGGGAGTTGGCTAAATAATTCATCCGGAATATTGAATTCATCGATCCGGATATTGCCTGACAATTGAGAAGAGATTTGATCATAAATACCCTCTCCTTCTATGGGTAAACCCGAAAGTTCACCCAAAAGATCATTCAAGAAAAACTTTGAATCACGATATTCAAATTTTAATCCACTAAGATTCAAATTGATGCTGGGATTATATTTTGCTGTAACATTCATTAAATCACAATGAAATGATGGATTTGAGCCACCAATTATCTCACCACCAATCTTGATCCTTAAACCATATGGTTGACTACTTACTTGTGCTAGTAATTCGCCTGAAATGAAAAAAGATTTCACATTGAATGGCACGAATAACGGCTCATATTTTGAAACTGAACTATCAGATTTAAACCACTCATCTGAAATGGGTGCATTGAAAGATTCTATGGTGAGCAGGTCAAAAGTAATGGGGCCAATAATTGAAGAAATAATCCCCAGATTAAAAGATGCGTTTTCAATACGAATTGGTATTCCAGACGATGGAGTTAATGTCAAATTTTCCAGATAAGTTGTCCCTAATAGATGTCCGGATGATTTTTCAGCAGAAATGTACCAACCCGATGATTCTAGACCTCCATTGATCTTGTCTTGAATGAAATCGTTCCATACTGCTGCGCGAAGCAGAATGATAATAAAAAATATTGCGACTACACCAAAGCCGATAAGATATTTTTTTAGGGTATGCACCATTGTAACTTTACACAGTGAACACTAAATAAAAAAGAGAGTTCCAAATATAAAATATAAAAAAAGCGCTCAAATGAGCGCTTTTTTTATATCATTTTAAACTAAAAACAATATTATTCGACGACTTCAAAGTCAGCATCATCAATTTCGCCTTCTTTCTTTTTGTCATCCTTGCTACCATTGGTTCCATCACCCGTTTCACCATCAGACGATGCCTTTGTTGCATCATACATTTTTGATGCTACTGTGCTCCAAGCGGTATTTAATGATTCAATGCTAATTTTAATATTTTCTATATTTCCACTATCTTTTGCTTTTTTTAGCGCTTCAACTTTTTCAACTAAACCGTCTTTTTCTTTTTCATCCAATTTGTCGCCATATTCTTTCACGTTTTTCTCAGTTTCATAGATCAAATGCTCTGCCTGGTTTACAAGATCAATGCTTTCACGTTTTTCCTTATCTTCACTCTCATGTTTTTTCGCATCATGAACCATCTTATCGATCTCTGAATCGGACAACCCGCTGGAAGCTTCTATACGAATACTTTGTTCCTTGCCGGTTGCCTTGTCCTTCGCACTGACGTTTAAGATACCATTCGCATCAATATCGAACGTAACCTCTATTTGTGGTATCCCCCTAGGCGCGGGTGGGATATCCGCAAGATGAAAACGACCGATTGTTTTATTGTCGATAGCCATCTCCCTCTCTCCCTGCAACACATGAATTTCTACCGTCGTCTGATTATCCGCAGCAGTACTGAAAATTTGGGATTTTTTTGTCGGGATCGTTGCATTCCGTTCGATTAACCTAGTAGAAACACCGCCCAGCGTTTCAATTCCCAAAGATAATGGGGTTACGTCCAAAAGAAGAATATCGTCAACATCGCCCGATAAAACTCCGCCCTGTATGGAAGCTCCCAATGCCACAACCTCATCTGGATTGACACTTTTATTGGGCTCCTTTCCGAAAATTTCCTTTACTTTTTCTTGGATTTTTGGAATCCGTGTTGATCCACCAACCAAAATTACTTCATTAATGTCGTTTGTGGACATGCCAGCATCTTTTAGCGCTTGTTTACATGGTTCAATTATTCGTTTCACAAGATCACTGACAAGATCTTCGAATTTTGCTTGAGTTAGCGTCAAATTAAGATGTTTTGGACCGGAAGCGTCTGCGGTAATGAATGGTAAATTGATATCGGTTTGCTTCGATGTTGAAAGCTCTTTTTTGGCTGCTTCTGCAGCTTCTTTCAATCTTTGAAGAGCCATTGGATCTTTTTTTAGATCAATCCCATCGGATTTTTTAAACTCACCAGCAATCCATTCAATCACTTTTTGGTCAAAATCATCCCCACCTAAATGACCATCGCCATTGGATGATTTCACCTCAAAAACACCATCACCCAATTCGAGAATCGAGATATCAAAAGTTCCACCACCTAAATCGAAAACTGCAATTTTTTCCTCTTTCTTTTCGTCCATACCATATGCCAAAGAAGCAGCCGTCGGTTCGTTGATTATTCGGCGTACATTCAAACCGGCAATCTTCCCCGCATCTTTCGTAGCTTGGCGCTGGGAATCATTAAAATAAGCTGGAACCGTAATCACGGCATCCGTTACTTTTGTCCCGAGGTATTCTTCCGCTTGTTGTTTTAGTTTTTGAAGAATCATAGCTGAAATCTCCGGGGGTGTATATTCTTTATCACCTGCCTTAACTATAACGGCACCAGATGAATTTCTTTCAACCCGATAAGGCACTTCGGAAATTTCCGTACCTACTTCATCATACATGCGACCCATAAAACGCTTGATGGAAAATACGGTATTGTCAGGGTTGGTCACAGCCTGTCGTTTAGCTGCCTGACCGACGAGTCGATCACCATCTTTAGTAAATCCAACAATTGAAGGAGTGGTTCGTCCACCTTCCGGATTGTTGATAACAGTAGGTTCACCTCCTTCAAGTACGGCTACGCAGGAGTTAGTTGTTCCTAAATCAATTCCTATAATTTTGCTCATTTTATCTCCAAAAAGAAAGTGTAATATTTTTTATTGGAATATGTTGTTCTTTTAGTGGCAATGAATGTACCACCGACAATGATCATACAATATGGCAGAGTATTCTATTTTGTCCACCGATTTGGCGGACATGATATTATTTTGAAGTGGGTTTTGGGGAACTTTTATTTGATTTAGTAGGAAGTTTAAAGTCAAAATATAGATTGTTTTTTTTGGTTTTGACCGTGATTGTTGTTCCTTCCATAAAAGCCTGTTTTAATAAAATCTCAGAGATTGGATCTTCCAACAATTTCTGGATTTGCCGTCGTAACGGTCTAACACCATTTTTCGGATCATATCCTTTTTTTGCGAGAAGGATCTTCGCAGATTTTGTCAGTTTCAGACCCAACCCTAATTTTGATAAGTTTTGAATCAGGTCGGAAAGTTGTAGATTGATAATATCATAAACATTTTGTTCAGTAAGCGGATGAAAAACGATTGATTCATCCATACGATTGATAAGTTCTGGGGAAAACACTTTTTGGACTTTATCCAAAACTCGTTCACGAATTCTCTGATATGTTTCGTCACTTCTTTCGCTCCCAAATCCAAATCCATCATTTTTAATCTCCCTCGTCCCCATATTGGAAGTCATGATAACGATGGTATTTCTGAAATCAATTTTACGACCCAAACCATCAGTTAATACACCTTCATCAAACACTTGAAGCAAAATATTGTATATATCATGATGTGCTTTCTCTATTTCATCGAGCAAAACGACGGAATAGGGCTTCCGTCTTATTTTTTCCGTGAGTTCTCCACCCTCCTCGTATCCAACATATCCAGGAGGGGCACCAATCAGTCTTGAAATGGAAAAACGTTCAGTGAATTCCGACATATCCACTTTAACTAGAGCTTGCCCATGTGAGAATAAACATTTTGCAAGTGCTTTTGCCAATTCAGTCTTACCAACACCTGTCGGCCCAAGAAAAAGAAAAACGCCTATAGGACGAATTGGATTTTTCAATCCGGTTCTTGCTCGTCTAATTGCATTCGTCAAACTAGAAATGGCTTCATCCTGACCAATAATGTAATTACTTAACTCAGTAGATAAATGGAGCAACCTTTGGCTTTCTGATTCAGCTACTTTTGACAGCGGAATACCAGTCATTAATGATACAACATCCGCAATATGTTCCTCCGTGATTTCTTCTGGAGTCTTCTCCTCTTCCTTTTGCCAATTTTTCTGAGCATATGCAAGCTTTTGAAGTAATTTTCTTTCCTGATCTCTTAAAACCGCAGCTTCTTCAAATAATTGCTCAGAAACTTTTTCTTCCTTTCCATCGCGGACCTTCTGGAGTTCATCCTCTATTTCCAATACTTCCCCAGGTACTTTCATATTGTACATGTGAGCACGTGCACCCGCTTCATCCAAAATGTCAATTGCTTTATCAGGCAAGAATTTATCTGATATATATCTGTCGGAAAGGTGAACACAGGCATCAATGGCCTGATCACTATAGCTCACTCTATGATGGTCTTCATATTTCTCCTTTAGCCCGTATAAAATGTCAAGAGATTCTTTGATTGATGGTGGATTAATGGTGATTTTTTGAAAACGTCTGTCCAGCGCGCCATCTTTTTCAATGTATTTTCTATATTCATCTAAAGTTGTAGCACCTATACAATGTACATCTCCCCGAGCCAGAGATGGTTTAAACATGTTGGATGCATCCAGAGACCCAGAAGCCCCACCTGCACCAACCAGCGTATGGATTTCGTCAATGAAAATAACAACATTGTCACTCAATTCCAGTTCCACCATAACACTTTTGAGACGTTCTTCAAATTGTCCTCTATATTTTGTTCCTGCAACTATGGAAGCGAGGTCGAGGGAGAGAATGCGTTTATTATGTAAAATTCTTGGAACTGTTTTCCGAACAATGTTATGTGCAAGACCTTCAATAATGGCTGTTTTCCCTACGCCCGGCTCACCAATCAAAACTGGATTGTTTTTCTTTCTCCGAGTCAAAATCTGGGCAACCCTTTCAATTTCTTTTTCCCGACCAATAACCGGGTCAAGTTTTCCCTTTCTAGCCAATTTTGTTATATCCCGAGAAAAATGATCGAGTGTGGGTGTTTTACTTTTAGTGGATGGTTCCGGTCTTGGAGAAATTCCCGTTTCCGGCTCATCCGGGTTGGATTGTATTAAATCGCTGACAGTGCCATAATCAAGTGAAAAAGATTGTAATATTTCAGCTGCAATCCCCTCCTTTTCCTTTAACATTGCCAACAAAAGATGTTCATCATCGGCAACCGAATCCCCAGTAGACGATGTCTCATTAAACGCATTCCTCAAAATGCGTTCTGCGCGACGAGTTAAAGGCAGATGGCCCAAGGTTATAGTTTCTCCAGATGATTTGATCATATCCTCGATCATGGCCACCATTTCAGCTGAATCAACGTCAAAGACATCCAACACCTTCCTGGAAAGGCCCGTTTGTTCTTTTAAAAGACCAAGAAGAAGGTGTTCCGAGCCAACATAACTATGACCAAGACGGATGGCTTCTTCTTTGGATTGCTTGATAATGAGCTGGAGGCGTCTTGAAAAATTTTCCTTCATGGATCTGTTATGCTCTTTCTGATAGATTGCCGTTTTTTAAAGTGAACTGGCGATGACCAATCGCAGCCACTTCCGGGTTATGCGTTGTTAGTACAATTGCCTGCTGAAAATCTCGATTAATTTCGAGCAAAAGGTCAATAAGTTTTAAGGCATTTTTTTGATCTAAATT
>CAYNPR010000062.1:0-8432 GCA_964399115.1 uncultured bacterium
CCTTACGCCCAGTTCACATCGTGGATTGGGATACGGCATCATTTTCTTTTTAAGCTTTGGGATTGGCGGGATTGCCCCCGCCGTAGGCGGATGGATTGCAGACCATTATTCCGTGGCAATGGTTTTCCCAGTGATGGCATCCAGTTTGATCCCCGGTGTCATCGCAGGATGGTTATTGATCCAACGCAGGAATCAAACTGCTTGAACTGGAGGTTGAATCTTTAGAACTTCACCACCCTTATGAAGAAAACGACACTGAAAGACCTCCCGTCCGTGCATCAAGTATTACTTGAAATAAATGGGAGTAATCTCCATCATGAAGATTATATAAAATTTATTATCAATAAGGAATTGGCCGAAATACGGACTGAAATCAAAGCAGGAAAACTCACCAAAACTAAATCCGAATTATTGAACTATATCGTTTCGCAGGTTTGGATTCAATCGGCACCGAAATTGGTGAACGTCATCAACGGAACGGGTATTGTGCTCCATACCGGTTTCGGCCGTGCACCATTTCGCGGAAAACATTTAAAAGATTTAGCCGACCGGTTGGATGGCTATGTAAACCTTGAATTTAATTTGGAATCGGGAAATCGTGGCGATCGCCAACTTCATATTTCTGATCAACTTTCTGCAATCTGTGGCAGTGAAGCCGGCATGGTTGTAAATAACAATGCGGCGGCGGTTCTTCTGGCTTTAAACGAATTGGCGGAAGGTGGGGAAGTGATCTGTTCACGGGGGCAAATGGTGGAAATCGGTGGCTCTTTCAGGATTCCTGATATTATTGAAAAAAGCAATGCAATCCTGAAAGAAGTGGGAACCACGAATCGAACCCATTTGAAAGATTATAAAAAGGCGATTTCCAAAAAGACGAGATTGATCCTGTGGGTCCATACTAGCAATTATGTGGTGAAGGGATTCACGAAAGAGGTGGAATTGGCTGAGTTGGTCTCCCTTGGCAAAAAACATAAAATTCCCGTTATGGCAGATTTAGGCAGTGGCGCTTTGCTTGACATGAATAGGTTGGGTCTTGCCGATGAGATTCCGGTAAAATCCATCGTAAAAAGTGGACCGGATATCACCACATATTCAGGGGATAAATTATTGGGCGGTCCCCAATCTGGTTTAATCGTCGGCAAAAAGAAATGGATCAATGCTTGTAAGAAAAATCCACTTTACCGTGTACTGCGGTGTGATAAAATAACCATCGGACTTCTGGAAGAAACATTGCGGTCTTACCGATCTGAATCATTTTCAAAGGACAATTTATCTCTGACGCTGCTTACAACATCTCGCAAAGTGTTGAAAAACCGCGGGAAGAAGGTTTTGGCACAACTCTCGAATAAACGGATCAAAGACTTGGGGATTCAATTGGTGGATTCTGAAGTGGAAGCAGGAAGCGGTTCTTTACCGGAGGATAAGATTGAAAGCGCCGCCCTATCCTTTTCACCAATAAATGGGAATGTGAAAAACCTCGCTTCTGATTTTCGGTGTGGTTCCATTCCTGTGGTGGGCTATGTCAAAGGAAACATGTTTTATATTGATTTAAAAGCGGTGTTGCCCAATCAAATCAAACGATTCACCAGAGCCATTCGGGAGGTCTGAGGATGCCGCAGGTTGTCATCGGAACCGCGGGCCATATTGATCATGGAAAAACCTCTTTGGTCAAGGCACTCACAGGTACAGACACCGATCGCCTTGCCGAAGAGAAAGAACGAGGAATGACCATTGATTTGGGATTTGCCTATCTCAATGAATCCATAACGATTATAGACGTTCCGGGTCATGAGAAATTCATACGCAATATGGCGGCTGGTGCGGCAAACGTGCATTTTGGACTGTTGGTGGTCGCCGCCGACGACGGTATTATGCCGCAGACACGTGAACATTTGGATATTTTGACTCTCCTGGGCGTTAAAAAAGGAATTGTAGCCCTTACAAAAGTTGACTTGGTTCAGGATAAGGAATGGCTGGATTTGGTGGAATTGGAAATTCAGGAATTGTTGTCTTTGGTTTCATTTGATTCCATTGCCGTTCATCGGGTTAACAACTTGAATGGGAATGGTGTATCAGATATCAAGGCGGATATTTTGGAATGGGCAAATGGTTTTGAATCCGTGTCGAAATCTTCCGATTTTAGAATGTACGTGGATCGTGTTTTCTCTAAAACCGGGTTTGGAACCGTCGTTACGGGGACTGTCCAAAGTGGGTCCGTATCCACAGGAGATGAATTGGCAATTCTTCCGAAAGGCAAGCAGGCGAAGATCCGCGGCATCCAAACTCATGGTGGAGAAACGAATTCAGTCACGATTGGAGACCGGGCAGCCTTAAACCTATCCAATGCGAAACCGACTGATTTAAAACGAGGATCCGTACTGACCTCATCGGGAGTGTTGGGAAATTCAACTCGACTGATTGCTCATTTTTCCATGACTTCTTCCACGGATTGGAAAATAAAAAACAAGCAACGATTAAGATTTCACTTTGGGACCACTGAAATCTTAGGGAGGATTATTGTTGCTGATGGTCAACAATTGAAAAAGGGGGATGAAGGAAACGTGATCATCAACCTTGAATCACCTTTTGCCTTAGCCATGGATGACCGGTTTGTCGTCAGGTCTTATTCACCCATGGAAACCTTAGCGGGGGGTGTGGTTTTGGAGCCAAACCCTTATGGAGAATGGTCTTTACTTAAAAAACGAGCCTTGGAACTGCCAATTGATCCAAAATCAAGATTCGATTATTTTGTTACAAAAGATTGGGACACGCCAAAGACAAAGGAAAGTTGGAAAACCTTGTTTTTCATATCCATGCAACTGATGGGTGAGTGGATAACCGATTTAAACCTGAAATCAACCTTGGACGATTTCATTTATTCCGACCAATCACTCAATAAGGGCAAAGAGGAATTGAGATCCTATTTTCTGCAATCTTATCAGAACAATCCGTTTCGGACCGTTTTGAGCGTTGAAGGGATTTTAACACAGTTGAAATGGTCTGAAAGATGGTCGAAGATCATCTTGAAAAACCTAATTTTGGAGAGGATTCTAATAGAAGAAAAAGGTGGTTATTCCTTGGTTGGAGCCAAACCGGGTTTTTCCCAAAATGATTTGAATGATCTCAAATCGATTGATTCCATTGTAACGCGAGCAGGAGAAGAGCCCATTCTATTGAGAGAAATATTGGACGTTTCGGATTTAAATCCGAAACGAGTGGGCGATTTGTTGCACCTGCTGTCTGAACAAGGGAAAGTTCAAAATCTGGGAAATGATCTTTGGTTGAATCGATCCAATCTCGATAAAGTCATTACAACACTTCGTAAGTATTATTCTTCCAAAAAGGAAATGGCGGTTTCGGATTTTAAAGACATGACGGGATTGTCCAGAAAAACTGCGATTCCGCTTTTGGAATTTCTCGATAAATATATTTATACCATTCGGAAAGACAACGTACGTTTGGCCGGTAAAACGTTAAATGAATAAAAAAGTCATTGCCCAAACACCCGTCATGAAGCAATTCCTGGACGTGAAAGAGCGGTATGAGGATACATTGGTTCTTTTTCGCATGGGGGATTTTTATGAGACGTTCCTGGATGATGCGGAGATTACTGCAAAGATTTTGGGTATTGTGCTGACAAAACGCGCCAACGGAAAAGCTGCGGACGTTCCTTTGGCCGGATTTCCATATCACGCACTCGATAATTACTTGCCAAAGCTGGTTAAAGCGGGTTACCGAGTTGCCATTTGTGAACAGGTGGAAGATCCTAAGTTGGCAAAAGGTATCGTCAAAAGAGAAGTTGTGGAAGTTGTAACTCCGGGTACAATTACAACCGACCAGGCTCTCAGTAAAAAAACAAACCATTATATCGCAGCCCTCACCATACAAAAAGGGCAGGCAGGATTTGCCGTATTAGATTCATCGACAGGGGAATTTCACGTTGGCGAATGCCCATCGGACAAGGTTCTGGATTATTTATTGAAATTTTCACCAAGCGAAGTACTCTTGGGTGAAAATACCGTTTATTCAACAACGGACTGGTATCGCGAATTAAGACCTTTCGTAACTCAAATCGAAGACTGGACATTCGACTATGACCAATCACACCGTACGTTAGTCCAACATTTTAAATTAAAATCTCTGAAAGGTTTTGGTTGTGACAATCTTATGTTGGGAATCACAGCCGCAGGCGCTCTAATGCAGCATGTCAAAACAAACCTGAGTTTACCTCTCAACCATTTATCAAAAATTTCTCCCGTCTTTGAAGAAGGGATTATGGGATTGGACGGATTTACCATCCGTAATCTGGAAGTTTTTCAATCCTTGTCTACTCAGGGTACGCATGGGACACTTTTGGATTGTTTGGACCAGACACAATCTTCAGGCGGAGGAAGATTATTCCGCAGGTGGCTTCATAATCCCTTGACCGATATTGATCGTTTGAATGATCGTTTGGGCACCGTCGACGCTTTCACAAAAAATAAACGAATTCTGAAATCCATCCGATTATCGTTACAAAAAGTTGTGGACGTTGAACGCATTCTGGGACGCGTAAATCAGGCAAAAGCAACCCCGAGAGATATTGTGGGATTGGCGAATACTCTTTCATTGATCCCTTCTCTACAACGTGAATTAAATTCCGTTTCCGACAAAAGCCTGTCGGCGTTAAGTAGTTCCTTTGTGGATTCAACGGATATTTCCGAAAATATTCTTGTCACTCTTAACGAGGACGCACCGATAATGATGAAGCAGGGGAACGTCATTAAATCAGGCATTGACTCGGAATTGGATGAATATCGAAATCTTTTGTCATCTGGGAAGGATTGGATATCCAAATTTCAGGAAAAAATGCGTGAAGACCTTGGTGTTCCAAAACTGAAAATTGGATTCAACAACGTTTTTGGTTATTACATCGAAGTCACTAAAGTCCATCAGGACAAGGTTCCGGATTTTTTCATCAGAAAGCAGACTCTTGTCAATTCGGAGCGGTATATAACGGATGAATTGAAGGAATACGAAGAAAAAATCCTGAATGCGGAAGAAAGAATTTTATCCATTGAAAATCGGATATTTACCGACCTGTGTTCCTTTGTTCTGAAAAAAGTGTCCATCATCCATTCCAATGCGAGGGTTTTGAATAGAATGGACCTTTTGACTTGTTTTTCCGCTACCGCCATTAATGAGAATTACGTTCGGCCGACATTGACTGAAAAACCAAAATTGGAGATTAATGCGGGTCGTCATCCAGTGGTTGAGAATCTTTTGCCCTCCACGGAAAAATTTATTCCCAACGATTTGACCCTGGATGCGAAAAAGAATCAAATCCATTTAATTACAGGACCCAACATGGCGGGAAAATCCACTTACCTGAGGCAGGTTGGACTGATCGTGCTTATGGCTCAGATCGGTAGTTTTGTTCCAGCGAGATCTGCCCTTATAGGAATTGTTGATCGTCTTTTCACGCGTGTGGGTGCCAGTGACAATCTTGCCGGCGGCGAAAGTACGTTCATGGTGGAAATGAATGAAGCAGCCAATATTTTACATAATGCCACTGATCAGAGTTTGATCCTTTTGGACGAGATCGGTCGGGGAACGGCAACCTATGACGGGCTTTCGCTTGCTTGGGCCATTACTGAATATTTGCATAATTCTGAGGGTGTAAATGCCCGAACGTTGTTTGCAACGCATTACCATGAATTAACCGATCTGGAATCCACCTTAGACCGATTGGAAAACCATCATGTTGAAGTGAAGGAATTTGAGGATAGAATCGTATTCCTACGGTCCGTAACCAAAGGTCCCGGAGATAAAAGCTACGGGATTCACGTTGCCCAGATGGCAGGTTTGCCAAGTTCCGTCATCCATCGAGCCACCGAGATTCTTCAATATCATATTTCTCAATCGAGTGAAAATAGTGGAACTTCCTTTCCTCCGGAACCGTCCAAACAAATAATGCAGTTCAACGAACAGAAAGTCAAGCTTCAAAAGCGTTTAAAAGAATTGGATATCAATCGTATGACGCCCATGGAGGCACTCCAAATCCTGGATGAAATAAAAAAAGAACATGATTCATAAATCGTTTCTTTCAGTCATTATTTTTTCCAGTTTGACCTTTTCCGAAGGATATTGGGTGAATTACGGCTGGGAATTATTCGACCATGTGACGGATGCCCGTATTGCCGCTCTTGGAAATGCGACCACTGCCTATGCAAATCAGTCGCCTGCATCTACGCTTGCTAATCCTTTTTTTTCATCCATACCTGTTCAGCGGGTAAGCCTCACTCATCAATCCAGGTTTGCTGGTCTTTTCAGTAGCGAATTAATAGGAACTGATACACCCTTCCGGGATGAAAAATCCATTCGCTGGAACTTGCTTTACGAAGGAATTGGTCAAATCCCCGATACGAGAAATATGCTTTTAGATTGGGGAAATGACGGACAATTCGGCACGAATGATCCTGGAGAAGGGAATGGGATTTTGGATGAGGGAGAGCGGTTGGATTCAGACCAAATCCGGTATTTCAATCAACGCCAGATCGGGATTCACAGTTCATTTGTACAAAATATTGGAAACGTTCCATTAGGAATTGCCTTGAAAATTTTATCATATACTCTTGACGATCATTTTGCATTAGGTATTGGAATCGATTTTGGTGTTCTGAAACAGGTCAACACTTTCAATGTTGGCTTGGTCGTAAAAAATCTGCCTGCATCAGGCTTGATCTGGGATAATGGCACTGTCGAGGGTACTGCGCCCACCGTATCCATTGGAGCTCATGCTCCTTACAAATTTTCGAAAATTCCACTTGAATTTCACACCTTGTTCAATATGGATCTTTCCAAGTCAAAAAGGCACCTTGATTCACAGCTTCGACTTGGACGTATTTCCATGGATACTGCACTTGGTATGGAAATGATTTATAAGAGGAGATTGATGGTTCGTATGGGTCGGAACTATCTTGGCCATGCAACGGGTGGTCTCGGCATGTCCTGGAAAATTATTTCAATAGATTATGCGTTTCAAAATTCGAACACAGGGACTGGAATGGGAAATCACCATCTTGTTTCGGTAAATATTTTATTGGATTGGCTTCGCTCCGTACTGATCTTGGACCATGAGAGTTAAAGTCGCAAAAATCATATAGTTATTGCAACTTCTGTTCTGGATTATAATCAAATGAAAATGTAATTTCCTCGGCTCTAAACCTTTAAAAACCAATGATTAAAAGCATGACAGGATTTGGCCGCGGTTCCGCAGGCCGTGGCGATAGAAAAATTGACGTAGAAATTCGCACCGTCAATTCTCGGTTTTTTGAATTGAAACTTCGTGGATTGAGCTTGGAACCAAAGGTTGAATTAAAAGTAAGGAATCTTTTAGAAGAGCATCTGCAGCGTGGAAACGTCCAGGTACGCATCGAATTGAATTCTTCCAAAGAATCAGGAAATATGAGTTTCAATAGAGATCGGTTTGAAATGATACAGGAAGTTTTGAAAACCATTCATGTGGCTTATGGACAGCGAATGAGTCTTAGCGACATCATTACAACTAGTGATTTATTGAAAACTGAAGAATTAAATGATTTGAAACCCGATAAGGTCGTTTTAGCAATTGAACATGCCATTGAACAAGTGAATGAAATGCGAAAGCGAGAAGGTGGACAGATTCAGAAAGATGTTTTAAATCGAGTGAAAAAACTGAGTAAAATTATTCATTCCATTGATGAGCTTACCTTGAAATATGGAAATGAAAGGCAGGTGCAGCTGAAAGAAAAAATAATAAGTTTATTGGATGGGGAAACGCCCGATGAGAATAGGTTAATACAGGAAGTAGCCTATTGGGTTGAACGATCCGACATAACTGAAGAAATCGTGCGATGCAAAAGCCATTTTTCTCAATTGTCCACTTATTTGAACGAAAAGGAACCAGTCGGGAAACGAATTAACTTTTTAATCCAGGAAATTGGCCGTGAAGTGAATACAATCGGATCAAAAAGTCCGCAGACGGAAGTGACCAAACATGTGGTCGAAATCAAAGACGACTTGGAAAAAATTAGGGAGCAGGCGCAGAATATTCTCTAATGAAGAATTTAATAACGATATCTGCACCATCTGGGTCGGGTAAAACAACCTTGTGCCGCCGATTGCAAAAGAATCGTCCTGATATTGCATGGTCCGTTTCCTACACCACACGGGAAAAACGAAAAACGGAATCGGATGGACGAGATTATAATTTTATTACAAAAGAACAATTTGAAGACCTGATTTTGAATGAAGCATTGGCTGAATGGGAAAACGTTCATGGATATTATTATGGTACACCGAAAGCCACGCTGGATACCGCCATCAAAGATAAAATCACCCTTCTGCTAGAATTGGACGTAAAAGGATCTATGTCCCTGAAAAAATTATATCCCAAACATGCCTTTACAATT
>CAYNPR010000063.1:0-8309 GCA_964399115.1 uncultured bacterium
CCAAATACCTTAGAGAAAAAACCTTTCTTCTTCTTTCCGCCTTTACCGCCTTTTGCTTTTTTTCCCTTCTTCTTCTTTTTCTTGATTTCTGCACTGGCAAAAACTACACCGTCACCATCTTGTTTGATGGCAAACTCAACTTGGTCAGTCTTCACAGTCGTTTTAGCAGGTAAAACTGCGATAAGCGATAAGATTACCAGAGCAGAAACGATTGATTTGAAAACACGAGTCATTTTAAACTCCTTATTAGTGTTATTATGGTATACCATGATCAATCAAAAAAGATTGACCGGTCGTTGTGTAAAGTTATTTTGGAATGTCTCCTCATGTCAAGTTAAATAAAGAAAATAAAGATGGGTCGTGATTGTAATCACATTATCGGTAAAAAAGGCATTTAATAAGTACTATTATTATTATTATAATTGCCGACTTTATTTTGGAACTATTTATTCATTTTATGATTAATCAATCCAACAGACTAAAGGAGAGTAAATTTTGATTCGTATTGAAAATCTATCAAAATATTATGGTGACGTAAAAGCCGTTAGATCGATCTCGTTTCAGTTATCCGATCAGGAAATTGTAGGATTCTTGGGTGCCAATGGTGCTGGGAAAAGTACCACTTTGAAAGTTATAACCGGATTTTTATCGCCAACCTCCGGTAATGTTTTTATCGATGACAAAAATATTTTTGATCATTCCCTTGAAATTCAAGAACAGATCGGCTATTTGCCTGAATTAAATCCTCTTTACAGTGAAATGAAAGTCTATGACTACCTAAAGTTTCACGCAGAAGTGCGACACATCACAGGGGATAAATTTATTCAAGCCCTGAAAAAAGTGGTGAATGATTGCGGATTAAAGGGTGTGATCAATCGAAAAATAGGAAAATGCTCCAAAGGCTTCAAACAGCGGATTGGACTGGCGGCAGCTATGATCCACGATCCAAAGATATTGATTCTTGACGAACCCGTCAGCGGGCTCGACCCAAATCAAATTGTCGAAATCCGCCAACTCATTAAAAAATTGGGCAAGGAAAAATTAGTGCTGATGTCATCCCATATTTTACAGGAAATCCAGGCAACCGTCGATCGGATTATCATAATTCATAATGGTGAAATCGTTGCTGATGGTACGAGTGAGGAATTGTTGGCTGATTCGAAAGGGATGACGCAGCTTCATTTAGATGTGAAAAACGTTAAAGATGATACAATTCAGTCCTTGAAAGACGCTATTTCGGATATTACCGTTCATTCCATACAAAAGAACGATACCAGTACGGAAATTATTCTTGAATACGGTAATGACCTTGATCCAAGAGAAGCCGTTTTCAAATATGCGGTTGATCATGGTTGGATAATATTGGAGATGAAAGCGTCGAAACGTAATTTGGAAGATATTTTCCGGCATTTGACTCAGGAAGGAGATCCGGCACATGCATAATGTTTGTACGATCTATAAGAAAGAATTAGGTTCATTTTTTAACAGCCCTATGGCCTATATCTTCCTTGTCATTTTCGCATTGGTGAATGGATATTTTTTCACAAATACCTTTTTTCTATACAATCAATCGGATATGAGGGCACTGTTTGGTATTGTTCCTCTTGTCTATCTCTTTTTCATTCCTGCCGTCTCAATGGGCCTTATCTCCAGAGAAAAAAGCCTTGGTACGGTAGAAATTATTTCAACATTACCCTTAAAAGATCGTGACGTCGTTATCGGGAAATATTTGGCAAGCTTATCCTTGATACTGGTGGCATTATTGTTTACAATGATACACTATATCACTTTAATTAACGTCGGTACCAATATTGATCATGGCGCTGTTTTTACAGGATACCTTGGTTTGGTCCTCTTGGGTGGGGTATACACCGCTATTGGGATTTTCGCGAGTAGCCTGACTGAAAACCAGGTTATTGCATTTATTATTGGCATAGCTATTGTGATCCTATTTTTTCTAATGGATAAACTCTTAATCTTTGTCCATCCTTCCATGGCTGGTTTAGTCCAGTACTTAAGCACGGAATTTCATTTATCAAACATTTCCCGCGGTGTCATTGATACTCGCAACCTGATCTATTTCGGGTCGGTTATCGGTTTTTTCCTATTTATGACGACCCGAGTCATTGAATCAAGGAAATGGAGTTGATTAATGCTGACGAATAATAAAAACTCATTTGTACTCTATTCTACCATTCTGGTTATTGGATTAATTCTTTTGAATCTTATTTCCAGGGATAAATTTCATCGTTTTGATTTGACCGACAATGAAATGTACTCTCTTTCCACTTCCAGCAAAATAATCATTTCCGAAGTGGATGATTTACTTACAATGAAAGTGTATTTCTCAGAAAATCTTCCAAATGAGCTGGGAAATACACGTCGATTTTTACAGGATATCCTGGAAGAGTTCGATGCATATTCCAACGACAATATTCGTTTTTACTTCCATAACCCCGAATCCGATAAGGATCTTGAAGAGCAGGCCCAAAAAGATGGAATCCAACCGGTTCAGATGCAAGTAATCGAAAACGATAAAGTCGAGATAAAAAAAGTTTATCTGGGATTGGTCATGCTTTACGAGGATAAAAAGGAAATCATTCCAGTCATTCAAACGACGGCTGGATTGGAATATTTGATCAGTACGAAAATCAAATCATTAATCGATATTGATAAAAAGACGATCGGTCTGGTTCACCTGAACAGTGAGAATGAAATGGAAACCGATAATCTTAGCACACAACTCAGTCAGCACTATAATTTCAGGAATGTCGATCTATCCACGTCGGATGCAGGCGACGTGGATGTTTTACTTGTTTCTGGGGCTACGGATACTCTCGACTCAATCGTCAGAAAAAATCTAGATTTATTTTTATCTTCTGGAAAAAGCGTATTTATTTCTCAAAGTGGTGTTGATGCTGATATTCAATCGCAACAGGTCGACGTTATACAATCTGATATTTTCGATTTTCTTGGCGGATACAATCTCAATCTCCAAAAAAACTTGGTTCTGGATAAAAAATGTGGTAGCGTATCCGTTCGGGAACGCAGAGGGATATTTATGATGAATCGTGCCATGGAATATCCTTTCTTCCCAATAGTCGACTCTTTCAATAAAGATGAAGTCGTCGTCTCGGAGATTGAACAGGCCATGTTGTTTTTCCCAAGTGAAATTAAAATCGACACTTCGGAAAATGAATTACTTGCCGGAACGGTGGAATTGTTTAGGTCGTCTGAAAACAGTGGAATTATGGAAGGGAACTGGTCTCTAAGTCCCGATCCGACCCAAAATCCTTTTATCCGGATGCTGGGCCAGAAAGGAAAGATTCTGGCCGCAACTTCAAAACTGGTCAACGGCGGTGAATTGATGGTTATATCCGACTCTAAATTTTTGGCGGATCAATCTGGTATGACCGTACCGGATAATCTTGTCTTCATCATGAATGCAGTGGATTATCTGGCTGGAGATGAAGAATTGATTTCATTGAGATCGAGAGAAATAACCAGCCGGCCCTTACAGGAAATTGAGGACAGTACAAAAAAAGGTTGGAAATGGGCCAACATGTTACTCCCATCCATACTGATAATTGGACTCGGATTTATTCAATTAAGAAATGAAAATAAACGAGCTGACGTTTTGAGGCAGATTTATGACTAGCTCATTGCGAATCCCACTTGGTGTTTTATTGGTTTTATCTGTTTTTTACCTTATCAATCAACGGCAGCAAAAATCCCATTCCATTTCAGGAGAAAAAATATTTCACGGTAAAAACGAAGATGTGGTCCGATTCGTCATAAAAGAAAATGACAAGGAATTGGAAATCGTGAGTATGGATACAACCTGGAAAATTACCGGTTCAGATTCACTCGTCATTAAGGAAAATCAGCTTGATAATTTTTTTGATCGTGTGTTGTCCGTGAAAAAAGACGTACTTCAATCCGACAATCCGGAAAAATGGGAAAAATTCGGTATTGGTGATTCCATTGGACGAATATTGCAGGTCTTTGACAAAAACGACAATATGCTCATTCATTATATTTTCGGCAGATCAAGCACGGATTATCAGCATAATTATGTCCGAGAGGCAAATTCCAACGAGGTGTATCGAACAAACGACAATGTCTATTTTTTACTAAACTCACGACCAACCTATTGGGGAAATAAACCTACACCGCCAACACCGGATGAAGTTGAAACGAATGACGATACACCTTCAGATTAGAATCCTTAAAAAATTGTAAGTTATACCCAGGCTTACACATTAATGAAAAGCAGTAATAAACAGGTATTGGTGGTGGGTGACAGGGTACTCATCCAACCGGACGTCGGCGAGAAAAAAACTCCCGCTGGTCTTTATCTACCACCCAGTGTAATTGAAAAGCAGGAAATCCGTGGCGGCATGGTCGTCGAGGTGGGTCCGGGAATACCCTTAGGCTCTCCCGAAAATACCTTTGATGAGCCATGGAAAGATAAAAAGACGGACGTAAAATATATTCCTCCTCAGGCTGAAGTGGGTGATTATGCCTTGTTTCTAGGCAAGGCAAGTATTGAAATCAAGATCGAGGACAAAGATTATCTGATTGCACCCCAATCTTCGATCCTGATTTTGATCCGAGATGATATTGGACGGGTAATGGCTTAAAAACCAACTCCCATCTCGTAAAACATAAAAGCCCATTTTTCAGAAACTTCTTCTATTTTTTTCTTTGTTGGCTTACCTGCACCATGCCCAGCACTCTTTCCTATTCGTATTAATATCGGATCTTTTCCCATCTGTGCCGTCTGTAAAGTGGCTGCATATTTGAAAGAATGAGCGGGGACCACCCGATCGTCATGATCTGCAGTATATATCAGAACGGATGGATATTCTGTCCCAAATCGAATCGTGTGCAAGGGTGAATAACCTACTAAATTTTCAAAATGCTCTTTTTCATCCACGGAACCGTATTCGACAGCCCATGCGTGACCAATTGTAAAACGTTCATATCGCAGCATATCCATAACACCCACTTCAGGAAATGCGACTTTACATATATCAGGACGCTGATTTAAGACCGCACCGATTAGTAAACCGCCGTTAGAACCGCCTTTGATGGCAAGATAGTCTGGAGATGTGATACCTTTCTCAAATAGATATTCTGCTGCATATATGAAATCATCAAAAACGTTCTGTTTATTTAAAAGCATACCTGATTCATGCCATTCCTGCCCATATTCGCTTCCTCCCCGGAGATTTGCAATAACGTAGACTCCATTATTTTCAAGGAGGATTGAATTCGCTTTATTGAAATAGGGTTTAATGGAAATATTGAATCCGCCATATCCATAAAGCAGTGTAGGCCTTTTTCCGTCCATTTCCAGATCTTTCTTGTGTGTAATGAATATGGGAACCATCGTTCCGTCCTTTGAAGAATAATATTCCTGCTTTAAAACGTAATTTTCTCGATTAAACCTTGCTTCGGATTCTCTATATACCTTGGATCTATTTTCTGTAATGTCGTACTGGTAAATCATGGGTGGGTTAACGGAATTATTGAAGGAATACCATGTAATCATTTGATCCTTTTTCCCACCAAATCCGTTGACTATGCCTTTACCAGGCAGTTCAACGTCATAAAGATATTTACCATTCAAATCGTAGACCTTCCATAATGATATAATATCCTTGGTGAAATGTGCTAGTAATTTTCCACCTACCAATTGTACGTAAGATAAAACATCTTCCTTTGTTCCTTCAATCAAGGTCACCCAGTGTTCTTCCTGCGGTTTTTCGGGATCAATCCGGACAATTTTTTTATAGGGTGAATTCCGATCTGTGCGGGCTATCAACTGGCCGTCAATATGATCAATTATGCCAATACTGCATGTATAGTCATCTACGATCGACGTCCATTTTTGCTGATCATATTGTGTATCACGAAACGCCAACGATACGCCATAGGTGCCACTTGAGCGGTATAGAAATAGAAATCTGCCATCATCAGTTACGGAAATTCCAGGTGTTATTTTTGGGGATTTAGGATCATAAAAAATGAGTTCATCCGATGATTGCGACGTTCCCAACCTGTGATAAAATACTTTTGCATTTTCGTTAGAACCTGAAAATTCTTCTTCTTCATCCGGTGTGGGATATTTTTTATAGTAAAATCCGTTTCCCCTCCATGCCATCCCACTGAACTTGACCCATTCCAGATGATCCGGGAGGCGTTCACCCGTCAATAGGTTCAGTATATAAAATTCCTGCCAGTCAGATCCCGCGTTGTTAATTGAATATCCCATATATTTATGATCTGGTGAAAAATGTATGCCACCCAAGGCGATTGTCCCATCTCTGGAAAAGGTGTTTGGGTTAAGGAAAATTTCCGGTTCGCCATTTGGCGTATCCTGAACATACATGACAGATTGATTTTGCAGACCATCATTCTTGAAATAATAATACTTATCCCCTTCTTTAAATGGTAAACCTTGGGATGGATAGTTCCATATTTCCTGCAATCGTTTTGCAATTTTCCTACGAAATGGGATTCTGCGCATGTACGAATTTGTGAAGGCATTTTGTTTATCCACCCAGGCCATTGTATTCTTTGAATGATCATCTTCCAACCAACGGTACGGATCCGAAATAGTTGTATCGAAATAGGTATCAGCTATATCGACTTTATCAGTATGTGGATAACGAACGTCAACGGGTACTGTTTTATGTAAAGTGAAAACAAATAATGCTGAAATCATTAAAAATATAGTTGGATTTTTCATTACGCCCCCTTTTCACTAAAAATTTGTTTCAAGCCACCACTGGCTGTTTTTCTGATTTGTCGATCATAAAGATAGGATAATGGCGTTTCCTCTGGATTTATCTCAATGCAAAATGCTCCATTGTTTTTTGCTAGGTTTGGATATCCAGCTGCAGGCCAAACCACGCTACTGGTCCCGATGCTGATAAATAGATCACAAGTAGATATAATCTTATTTGCCGCGGATACAACCTTTTCATTGAGCATATCATGGAACCAAATGATATCCGGACGGAGCCAGGATCCGCAAGAGCATTTTCGTATTCTGTATTTTCCATTGTCTAAATCATCCATGACAGTCCCTTCTTCCTCACATCGCATTCTCCAAAGGCTTCCGTGTAATTCAATGACCCGGTGAGAAGCAGCCTTCTGGTGCATTCCATCAATATTTTGGGTTACAATCGTAGTTTCGGGTTTTTCGGACTGGACTTTTGTGATAATTTTATGACCCGTATGGGGGACAGACTTTAAAGCTTCTATCCGTCGCAATTCATGAAAATCGACCACAGCCTCTGGGTCAAGGTCAAATGCGGTTTGGCAAGCGTAGTCTTCCCATTTATATTTGTGCCAAATTCCTCCTTCTCCTCTATAAGTCGGCACACCAGATTCTGCTGACATTCCAGCTCCAGTAAAGAATACAATTTGATCAAAATCCGATTTACGAATTGCCGAATACATGGTATTTCATTGATCCTGATAATAAAAGGATATAATTGTTTTATAGATTAGAAAAAAAAGATCAAGAATTTTTCTTCAAAGTTATTAGTCTTTTTTGTGCATCAATTCTTTTTGGCAATCTTTCATCTCCGTTTTTCCAGAGTTCCAGCAGAGATTCATAGGCGGAAATCGCTTCTTGTGTGTTTCCTTTTTCTTCATGTATGCGCCCTTGCCAATAATAGCCAAAAGGGCGACTAAAAGTGAATGTTCTATAGTCCTGATCCGGCGATACCAGTTTCTTCGCTGTAATTAAGGCATGATCATATTTCATTAAATTAAATTCAGCTTCACATTTCTCGAACCGGGAAAATTCTCTAAAAACCCGGCTCACTGGTGTATTTGGATATTGTCTGAACGTAGATAATACCTTAACCCAATCTTGTTGGTAGTATGATGAGATTAATTGACAAAGATTAATATAATTCCCTTGCCATGAGCCAGTCTGTTCCCTATCAAGGATAATGTCCTGAATCTTTTCTTGATATGTCTTACAGGATTTTAAATCCCCCAATATCGCATAAGCCCAAAACATGTTGTATAGAAAATCAATATGTCTATCTAGTTCAGGGACATCGAAATTGGAAAACTGTTTTACGTCATTTTTTAGATTTGTTTTATTCTCGGATAAGTTGTCGCACAAAAGAATAGCTCTTGCGAGGAGTTGCATATTGGCTGCATCTCTTCCACCTTCATTATATAATTTCATTAATATTTCCCGTCTATCTAAAAATTTGCCTTGAATGAAGTATAAACCATTTTTTAGCATGAAGGATACAAAACGATTTGTAGACTCTTTT
>CAYNPR010000064.1:0-1658 GCA_964399115.1 uncultured bacterium
AATTGCCACTTTTATATCTCGGGGATCAATTTTAAATAACTCCCCATAGGCTTTTGCTGCAGCGCTTAAGTCATCATTGGCTTTATTGGCTTCAGCCAGTTTACGATAAGCCAATTTATTATTGGAATCTATGTTTACAACTCTTTCGAGAACCGACACTGCTTCTGTAAATTTATCCGCTTGAAAAAGGCGTTCCGCATAATCTATTCCGTAACTGATATTGTTTGAATTTTCTTCAAAACGTTTTTTATAAATATCCAAGGGATCTTTTCCGCTTTTTTCATAGGCCACAGCAAGTTCACTTTGTGCATTTTCATCTCCACTATCTATATCAAGGATTTTCTGCAAAATATGGACTTGATCGTCAAATAGACCTTCTTCCTTATAAAACGTTGATAAGTCGTTCATGATGGTAATGTTATCCGGTTCCAATTCTATCATTCTTTCATATTCAATGATTTCCTTATCCTTCTTCCCTTGGCGCTTATAGGAATACGCCAGCCTTTTTCTGAGCTGAACGTTATTAGGCAATTTTTGCAAACCATCCAAAAGAACATATTCTGCACTATCAAATTTTCCTAATTGTTCATACGCTATGGCATAATATTGATATATTTCCTGGGGAGGCGCATATGTAGGGTTCCATTCATCACAATCCAAAGAGGTTATTTCTTCATAGATTGTTATCGTTTGTTTCCAATCTTGATTTCGATAATACTCAGCGGCGCTACTCATTAATCGCGGGCAACGAAGTTCTCTCAACGAATCCAATCTCGCCTTTTCTTTGACAAAGTCATCTTCGTCTCCACCTTCCGGTGGAACACACATTGTTAAAACAAAAACTCCCAGAGTCATTGTAATGGTTTTTATCTTTCTCATCCTTTTTTTCGTCTCCTTTTGACAAACCATAAATCTGATAAACCTACACCAATTTGAAATTGTTGGATAAGTTCATCATTAAATCCATTGGAATATTTCCTTTGACCAAGATAATAATTCACATCTAATTGATTGCCTACAACCTTGAATTTAAAGCCGAATCCCAATGTGAATCCATTTTCCGTTATCATAGTATTAGATTCAGAAAGTGTATGTTGTTTGATGGTGAATCCTGTTCTAAATACGAATTTATCCATCCAATTAATGGATAAATCATCCGGGAATCGAGTAATGGAAATTCTCCCATCATAAGTGGATTGAATCCAGTCGTTCAGTCCAGGTTCAAACACAGATGGTGATACCCCCATATCGTTAAAAGAACAAAATTCCACCGCGAAAGATGATCTTTCGAATAACCTTGAAGATAATCCGATTAAGTATTCGGTCGGATTGTGCACATCTTTCATTCGATGCTCAATACTTGATTCAACATCGATTGGATTTGGAAATTCATAATCTAAAGAATTGTAATAATCATGATATCCATCACCATCTTCATCATCGAATAGATGACGTGTTGTTACCAATGCATCCAATGGTATCAAGCTTTGTTTTGAGCCTAGCATGATTTTTATTTCTTCTTTAATGGGATAAGTGAAAAATAATTCCATCAAAAGCCCTGAATACCTCATGCGAGAAGTTTGTACGATTGAACTTCCACCAAATAGGATGGATTTATTTTGACGCGATGAACCGAAAAGCATATTAAACATCATACC
>CAYNPR010000064.1:1758-8305 GCA_964399115.1 uncultured bacterium
AGATCCATAGGATAGCGAAAGATGAGTATATTTTAAATGATGCCATGTTGATGGATTTGTTAAAGATACATTTGACTGATACTCGGGTAATAATTTTGTCAAACCGCCTCCGGCGTTGGTGATGCCTTGATTGTCATAATAATGTCCAATACCTAAACCATTCATATAACCCTGGCCAAAAGACAATGACAAGCAATGAATCAGAATAGTACTGTACTTAATCCGTCGTCGCATAAAGAATTCTTAAAACAGGAATCGTGTCTTGGTCAAAAAAGACTGTCGTGAACGGGTCGTTCGAGCTATTGGACGTTATTTTAAACCCGTAATTATTATGATGCCCGAGTAAAACATTTTGTAAAAATTCTTTCATTTCAAATTCCAATATTCCTTCTTCAATTTTCTTTGAAACAGTGTATGGCAGTAAACCAACGCCTGAATAAGGATCTGACTCAAATTCTATCTGACCTATAAAAGAAGTATCAATTTCCTCCGAAATTGGATCGACAATGACCCAATAATCATCAATGGATGAGGACGTGTCGATCGGAATTGACAATAAAGCAGATCGAATCAAGGCACCTTCCGGCAATGAGAGGGAATCAAAATTAACATATAAAAAGGATCTCATTCCATTCCCAAGACCCACGCCGGAAATTGTATCAATCCCGACTTCTTCTTCATTCGGGAATATAATGGTGGCATCTTTGTTCGCATAGATTGTGGAAAGAGTCGTGTCAACACTGGAAGAGTCGTCATTGACTTGAATAGTTTTTCGATAGTATATCTTGATTTTTGGATCCTTACCACCAGTGGTGGCATCTCGACTGAACAAATTAAGAAAAGATGTATCGCTGTTCGATAAAGTCAATGCAAAAGATCGAACGTAATTTGAATCCGTCGTATCGGAAAGAACGCTTATCAGGCTATCCAAATTCCAAATTAATTCAGTTGTGGAATAGGTGCTGTCATCATTCTCCACAATTTTTGTAACGGCTTGCCCTTGGGAGAACCAATCATCGGTTGTGAATCCCGTAAAGTCCAAATACATACTGCTGGATTCATTAAATTGTGAATCCGCCTTGAAATAAAGAATTGGTGTGGAAGATTCTTGTAATAGACTATCGCTGGAATATAGAATGAACCGAATGCTGTCAATCACATAGATTGAAGTCTCGTGGTAATACGCCCATGCATCATGTTCGGGAAATTCGACTAGCGTAAAAGATGCCGCAATGCCATTTTTTTTTCCAAAATATAGATAATCCGAATGCCCTATTGTGGGCGCTATCCAATAGGGATATCCAGAACTATCGGTGATTGTCAGCGTCGTGTCACCAACGCTCAAATGAGACAAATTCGCTTCGATTGGTTGCTCTTTAGCACAATGCCACGAAACGATTGTGAAGATTGAAGCCCAAAACAGCTTAGGGAAAAAAGACAGGATTTTCATCTGTTTTGGTTTATATGAAAAATCAGTCCGAAAGTTTCTCTAAAATTTTGTCCATCTGATCTGCAATGGATTGATAATCTGGTATTTCATCATCTGACCACTTAATTGTGGTTACTTTATTTCTGTTCGCTTTGATACCGGGCTGTTTGAGTAAATCCTTTGATATTATATCCGACGGTTTGTCAAAAATGATTATGGCATCAGCATCGTAGGAAGCGACGTCATAGATGTTGAGCATCTTACCTTTGAGAGAATTATGAATAGGAATTTCAACTCGCTCCAAATCACTACGAGACACTTCGGCATGTTCATTCAAATCATGAATAACCAGAATCGTTTTGATATTTTTGTAAAAATCACCTGAACCATCAAAATGTTTTTTAAAGATCCCGGGAACCATGGCACTTTGCCATCCATTGCAAATAAAAATATCGGGAGACCAAAATAAATGGGGCAGAGTCGTTAAAACCGCTTTTGAAAAATATCCATATCGAATACCATTATCGGCTAGAACTCTACCATTTTTAGATTTATAAACCAAATTGGTTAACGGTTTAAACCAATGATCATCTTCAAGAAAATACACTTGAACACGAGTCTTGGGTATGAACGCACTTTTTGCACTCGTAATTTGTTTTTCTCCTTCAAATTCAAAGGGAATTTCTCTTAAACGAATGACTTCCCTTAAAATGTATTTTCTTTCACTAACATAACCATATTTTGGAATAATTGTACGAATATCATGCCCTTTTTCCTGTAATTGTAGGGGAATGTTAATTGAAAAATCACCTAGGTGCGTGACATTTGCGAACGGAGTGATCTCCGTCGTTAAATAAAAAAGTTTTTTTGACATAGGGTGATGATTAAGACTTAATTACATAGATAATTGTTTAAAGGCATCTTTAGCCTTCGGGTAAAATTCACTGCCCGGAAAATGATCAATTAACCGTTTGAATTCATCACGAGCTTTGTCGATATTGCCCAAACTTTGATATGAGAGTCCTATTTTCAATTGTGCATCATCGTGCTTGTCAGTATCTGCGTAATGAAATACTCTCTCGAACTCAGCAATTGCTCGTTTAAAATCCTTTTGAGAATAATAACATTCCGCCAACCAGTATTGACTATTATCCGCTAATGCGCTGGTAACCTCATTATCTGCATCGGAATGTATTAATTCTTGAAACCCTTGGATGGCAGAACCAAAATCATTATCCCAAAATGCTGCCATACTCTGGGAATAAATTAATTTATACTGCTCATCATTATATTGAGCAGTTTGTTTTGAATAGGAACCTGATTTTACGTTAGCTGCATCAGTTAAACTTTTTGTTAGCGTTACAATCTTATTATCTAAAAGAACGAGTTCGTTAAGAATTATATTATTTGTACTATCTCTAGAATTAGATCTGTTTTCTAACGACGATAGCTTGTTTTCCAAATTATTCATTCTTTTCAAGATTACCACAGTAATGGAATCTTGCTGAGTTTTACTTTTTACTGCCTGTTTAAAGGCAGCCATAAGTTCCGGCAACAGTATTTGATTATCCAATTCCAAGGAATCTACCAAGACACGAACTCGATCGATCTTAGCGTTTAGCCTGCGGAGTTCTTTACTTTGATCCTTTTGCCCAAAGGCGATGGAACTCAGTAGAACGAGTGAGAATATTAGTATGATTACGTAAGTGGAACGATTTGTCATTATTTAACCCATTTTGTTCGGCAAATCGGGGAGGAATTTACCGTTTGTTCAAACTCCTTCAAATAAGTTTATCAATCAGAATAGTTTACACTGAGCTTCAGGATGAGACCCACCATTAAATAACTGGTAATGAGAAAAGAACCTCCTGCTGAAATAAAAGGAAATGGCAATCCTTTTACCGGTATCAAACCAACCGTCATGGCAGTGTTCACAAATACATGTGCTAAAAACGTTGTTGCAAACCCAATTAGAACCAAACTTGAGAATCGATCTTTTGATAAGTACGAATACTTTAAAATTTGATAAATAAAATAGCCAAATAATACCAAAACTATGAATATCGTGATAAAACCCATCTCTTCCGCTAAAACGGATAAAATGAAATCCGACTCTTGAACAGGTAGAAATTTCAAATGTGTTTGGGTTCCTACACCCCATCCTTTACCAAATAATCCACCAGAGCCAATTGCTGTTTTACTTTGAATAATTTGGTATGCGGCCCCAAGAGGATCCTTATCCGGATTAAATAAAGTTAATATTCTATCTTGCTGATAGGGCTTTAGACTATTCCAAAGCGCTGGCGACAACAACCCAAGGAAAATATTTCCAAAAAATAGGGAGAGCGCCAACACAATTTTTGGTCTTTCCAAAATGATTATGAGCCCGAGCAGAATTGCATAGATAGTAAATGCCAGATTATGGAACGCTGTAATAAAACTAAATATTGGTGCCAAAAGCAAAAAAAGATGAAAAGGACGCGCCCCGGACCAGAATAATACAGGCAAAACTGGTGCCATGAGGATAATGGCAGTACCTAGATCGGGTTGATACAGAACAACACATGTTGGAATCAATACTAACACGATAGGGATAATAACGGATGAAAACTGTTTCATCTGCAGGTTATGATCCGATAAATACCTCGCAAGTGCAAGAGAAGTAAAAACTTTGGCAAATTCACTTGGTTGAAGGTTAAATGGTAACCCGATATCCAACCATCGATGGGTACCAACATGAGATTGATCAAAAAATGGTAAAAGAACAATAATAATCCCAATCAAATAAAATAAATATGCATATTTGTGAATAGTGTAGCGTGGAATAAACAATATAAAAATACAGATAAGAACAGCGGGGATTAGAAATAGAAATTGTTTTGAAAACGGATTTTGGTAAAGATTCCCGGGATGATGTTGAGCAATGCTTTTCAAAGCAATTAACCCTATTATGGATAGTAATGCTACAATCCAAATTAATTTAATTGGGATTTCTTTAATATCAATTGTTTTGATGCCGATCATTTTAAAACCAAATTATCATCTTGGATTAAATGTGTGAAAATTTTCTTAGCGATAGGCGCTGCCACAACTCCACCGGAGCCGGCATTTTCCAATAATATTACCAGCGAATATTTCTCACTGAAATAATCAACCCACCCAATAAACCATGCGTGATTCTCACCATGAGGATTTTCTGCGGTTCCAGTCTTTCCATAAATGATGGCTCCGGGAATATCAGGTTGCGCCTTTTTCCCCGTCCCATTGGGATGGCTTACAACTTTTCTCATGTTTTCAATTATTTGATCCCAATGCTCATCAGCTAAATTAGGTCTCACATTACTCGGCAAATCATCTAACATAACCAGATGTGGTGGACCTGCATTACCACGAGATGCGAGTAAATTGATGTAATTGAACACTTGTATGGGCGTAACGGATAATTCGCCTTGGCCGATACATATATTTAACAATGCTCCGCGGCTCCAACCCGATTTACCATAACGTTGATTCATAAACTTAATGGAGGGAATGATCCCCTTCGATTCTCCAGGAATATCTATGCCGGTGTACTGTCCAAAGCCAAATGATTTCAATGACTCCGATAATTCATCCAGATTAAAATATTTATTGTTTTTATAGAAATAAACGTCACATGAATTCAATATAGCTGTTGACAGATCCATATCGCCATGACCCGTATCCCACCAACAACCAAATACCCGATTTCCAAACTGATAGTGACCATCACAATACTTGAATGAGGTTGGATCAAAATCAGGATTTTTTAATAAGTGACTTGCCGTAATCATTTTAACGATGGATCCAGGTGGATAAACACCTTGAATCAGTCGGTTGATAAGTGGTTTATCCGGATCATCGAGAAAAGTTTCCCATTCTGTTACTAGCATGAGACCGGTGAAAAGATTGGGTCTGTAGTCAGGAGCACTAACAGCACCCAGAATTTCTCCCGTTCCTGGATTACCGACAATGATTGCTCCTTTTTTTCCTTTCATTATGTTTTCTATAAAATATTGGATATCCAAATCCAAGGTCGTTACAATATTTTGCCCAGGTAAGGGATCTTGCGGCTCCAATTCCAAGGCATGTCCCACTACTCTGCTGTAGGCATCAACTTCATAAAAATAAATTCCTTGTTCTCCATTCAGGAATTGTTCATATCGTTTTTCAAGTCCTTTCCAACCAATCCTATCTCCCAGTTCATAATTTTTTTCATTCATTAATTTACTTTTAATGGATCGATCAACTTCTTTCACATACCCCAAAATATGTGAGGCTTTCACTTTTGTAGGAAAATATCTTTCCGGAACTTGCTCATAGTAAATCCCCTCTAATCCAAGACGATTTTCTTCGAGACGAGAGATTTGTGAAAACGTCAAATCTTTTGCCAAGCGTGTAGGTGTAAAACGACCACTGTAATACTTTTTATAATTTGTTTTTATGATACTTGTATCTAAATCAATATATTTTGTGATCGCTTTGAATATACTATCCTTATCCGATAATTCTCCGGGTATGGCAGTTAAAACATAGGTTGGATAATTATCAACTAAAATTTTCCCATTACGATCAAGAATTAGTCCGCGTGGTGCGGTTTGAGTCACCTTTCTAATTCTGTTTGTATTAGCTTTCCTACTATATCTGTCATGGCCCAGAATCTGAATCTGAAAAAAACGAAATATGAGGACCATTATGAGAGTCCACATAATGGCTAATGCAATTAAATATTGGCTAAACGATACAATATTATCTGCTTTCAGCATTATACTAATTTGTGCATTGGATAGATTACCTGGAGTATACCAGTGAAAGATAAAGTGTAAAGGGTGGTTGCAATCCACTTCATCCAAAATAAACTTGGATTAACGTTCCAAATTTCTTGGTATTGAACCACGGAAAATATCAGAAAGTGCAAGGATATAATTCCAACCCAGGCAAGGGTAAAATAAATCGGATTTAATTTCAAATAACTCCCATGTAAATATCCTCCCAAATAACCAGTAACGGTATAAATTAAGGGCGAGAGGCCAAAAAAGGAGGCTGTCCCCGACAGATCGACACTCAAACCAATAATGAATCCAGATAAAGTCCCTACAG
>CAYNPR010000065.1:0-8295 GCA_964399115.1 uncultured bacterium
ATCATCCACATTCAATCCTGCGGAAATACCATGCTCTACATAACAAAATCCATCGGCCAACGTAAAAGCCAGCTCTTGAGCCGCTGTTGATCCAGCTTCTCTGATATGGTATCCACTAATGGAAATGGTATTGAACTTAGGCATGTGTTCCGTGCAATAAGTCAGCATATCCGTAATGATTCTCATAGATGGATTTGGCGGGAAAATCCATTCTTTCTGGGCAATAAATTCTTTCAGGATATCATTCTGCATCGTTCCTCGCAACCGGTTCAGTGGTACGGCTTGCTTTTCGGCCACAGCAATGTAAAAAGCCAATAAAACGAAGGCTGGCCCATTGATTGTTTGGGATACGGAAATCTCACCAAGGTCGATACCATCAAACAGTGACTCCATGTCCCGTAAAGAGGAAACATTGACGCCACATTTTCCCACTTCACCATCAGAAAACGGATGGTCGGGATCATAACCCATAAGGGTTGGCATATCATAGGCCACGGATAAACCTGTCTGACCTTTTTCAAGCAAAGATTTAAATCTTCGATTGGTATCTTCCGGGGTACCGAATCCGGCGAACTGACGCATGGTCCAAAGCCTTCCCCGATATAAATTAGAATGCACTCCCCGTGTAAAAGGAAACTGACCAGGAAATCCAAGATCTTCCATATAGTCATTATCCGGAGACTCTGGAAAATAACTGACGTCTAGTTTTTCTCCAGAAAGGGTGTCAAAATCCGCATCACGTTTGGAGGATGAATCAATAGAATTTTTCCATTGTGCATATCCTTGACGGAAAAGATTTAATTGGTCACTCATTAAAAATTCTAATTTAATTGTCTTCCGGCTCTATAAACCTTCCAACCTTCATATAACATCCACAAAATAAGGGCAGATAATATACCATCAATTACCAATAAAAGTCGATTGGTCTCGACGAAAGATTGAGCCTTTACCGCCAGAGATATGAGAGTCGTTACCGTAAGGAATATGAAAGGAATGATCAGGGGCAATACCGGCTTATTCCGCTTCCAAAAATAAATGCATAAGATCATTAACGTCAGTGCTGCCAGCATCTGGTTGGAAGCTCCGAAAATAGGCCACAGTACCCAACCAGCCTGCATAATCTTCCCGGTGGAAGGATCCGCCACATTCCAAAGCGTCAGACCAAGAGCAGGAACAATGGCAAACAAGGTTGCAACATACCGATTTTTCAATGGTTCGATCTTAATTGAATCCCCAATTTCCATGAGAATAAACCTTTGAATTCGGGTCGCTGTATCAAGCGTGGTTGCAGCAAAAGAAATGACTAGGACTGCCATGATGGTTTTTGACAGATTTGAGGAAATACCCAAAGATTCGATTAATGCGCCTCCTCCAAGGACAAAAGCGGTAGCCTTATTGGTGGTAGCATGTGCCCAGGAATCATAATAAATACTCCAGCTCAAGTCGTCCACATGACCGATGGATGGCAGGTCACAATTCGCCACCAAGGAAATCCCGGCTACGGCGGCAATGATCGAGACCAGGGCCAGCGTTCCCTCTCCAAGCATAGCACCATATCCGATCACTTTCGTATCCCGAATATTATTGATTTGTTTTGAAGTTGTACCCGACGCCACCAATCCGTGAAATCCACTGATTGCACCGCAGGCAATAGTCACAAACAATAATGGAAAAAGAGTGGGCGCACCTGCACCGCCTGATCGGATCATGGGCGCATCCACAACAGGTTGTGCTATAATAATTCCAATTATGATCAATCCCAAGCCGACGATCAACTGATGGCTGTTAATGTAATCTCTTGGCTGGAGTAGAAACCAGACCGGTAAAAGGCTTGCGATGCCGGAATAGATGAACAACAGAATAATCCACAAATTGGATTGAGTTGCCTTATCCAAGCCGAGGGATGCAAAGGACAGCGGATAGAGAGAACCGATGTAAACAAAAACATAAAGAAGAATCAAAGCCACCATGGATGGAACCAAGACTTCCATTTTCTTCTTATAGATCAGCAGGCCCACAATGACGGCAAAAAGAATTTCTATGTTAATCGGCAAGACAGCCGTTGGCACATTCACAAACAATCCGGCAATAGCCATGGCAAACACGGCCAGCACCAACCAACTGAGCATCATCACAAAAAAAAGAAACATGGTCCGGACTCTTGGGCTGATGACGGAGCCTGTAATTTCGGCAATGGTTTTTCCTTTTTCTCGGACTGAAACCACCAAAGCACCAAAATCATGTACGGCCCCCATTAATACCGCACCCAAAACAACCCATAAAAACGCTGGTAGCCAACCCCAATATGCTGCAATGCAAGGACCAATGATGGGTGCAGCACCGGCGATGGACGTGAAATGATGGCCGAAAAGGATTTCCTTCTTTGTCGGTACATAATCCACGCCATCCTGGAATTCCTTTGCAGGTACTTCTCCGCTAAACTCTCCCAGTGAATATATCTTCGATGATAAAAAGGATGCGTAAAAACGATATCCGAACCCGAAAATAATCAGGCCGGCAATAACTAGGAAAAGAGAATTCAATGATTAGATAGAAATTTGTTCCACCTGTCCGGATAAATTTCTGACGGTCTGCAGGATACCCTTGGTATCCAACCCAAGAATGGCCAATAATTCATCTCGCTTCCCGTGTTCCACAAACTCATCCGGTAAACCTAATTTCTTTAATTGTCCATTATAACCATTTTCCAATAAATAACCTGCCACACCATCTCCAAACCCTCCTGTAATGATACCTTCTTCCAAGGTAACTACTTTATTGAATCGGGTTTTAACGGTATCAAGATATGCAGTATCCATGGGCTTCACAAAACGACAGTTCACCACCTCACAGTTGACACCGGAAGAATCGAGTTCTTTTGCGGCTTCCTTAGCCGTATAAACCATAGAGCCCACTGCCAGAATTACGATATCGGAACCTTGTCGTTCCACATCCCAAGATCCAATCGGCAACAATTCAGCTTGTCCAAGTTCATCAAATTCTACGGCGCTTGATTTTGAATATCTAATCGAAAACGGTTGATCCGTAATGCTAAGAGCCGTGTACAATAAATGTCTGAATTCATCACCGTTTTTTGGAGAAGTTACAATCATATTTTGTATGCAACGCATATAGGCCAGATCCAACCCTCCATGGTGAGTAGGTCCATCCTCACCTGCAATACCGGATCGATCCATGCAAAAAATTACTGGAAGGTGCTGGATGGCAACGTCGTGAATAATATGGTCATAAGCACGCTGAAGAAAAGTAGAATAAATGGCAACAATGGGACGAATCCTTCCAGTGGCCAACCCGGAGGCGAAGGTAACACCATGTCCTTCGGCTATGCCCACATCGTAAAATCGATCCGGGAATTCCCTTGAATAAGGAACGAGACCGGTTCCTTCTCTCATGGCTGCGGTAACGCAAACTATGTCTTTTCTGTTTTTAGCCACTTCACAAGCCAGTTTCCCAAATACGCTTTGAAAACTTGGCACTGGGGATTCAGGCATATTTTGTACAACCTTTTCCGGCGCTTTTCCATTGGGTTTAACTGCATGAAATTTGACGGCATCATCATGATATTGGCCTGTCTCGTTGCTCAGGGACACCATTCCCTTCCCCTTTTTAGTCAAAACATGAAGCAAGACAGGATTTTGAATATCCTTTATATTGTCTAGCGTATGCAGAATTTCGTCAAGATCATGGCCGTTAATTGGACCAAAATAACGGAACCCCAATTCCTCAAAAAGCATTCCGGGGACAACAAGGCTTTTTAGGCTTTCCTCTACCTTTCTGATCAAAGTACGTGTCTTGTTTCTAGCAATTGGCATTTTACCAGTCAGATCCCAAATCTCATTTCTGATCCTGTTATAAAGTGGGTTGGAGATCAAACGTGTAAAATAGGTTGAAATGGCGCCCACATTTGGACTGATGGACATTTCATTGTCATTCAAGATCACAAGTAACTGACGACCGAGATGACCAGCGTTGTTGATGCCTTCAAAAGCCAGCCCACCTGTCATGGATCCATCGCCAATAATCGCTGCGACACGGAAATCATCTCCATTGTGATAACGAGCTTCCGCCACACCCAGGGCTGACGAGATGGATGTGGACGCATGACCGGCGCCAATCACGTCATACTCGCTTTCCGTACGTTTCAAAAAACCACTCAGACCGTTTAATTGACGGATGGTTGAAAATTTATCGTATCTACCGGTTAACAATTTATGAGCATATCCCTGGTGTCCTACGTCCCAGATGAGTTTGTCGCGAGGTGTATCGAAAACATAATGAAAAGCAACCGTCAGTTCGATCACACCCAAGGTCGGTGCTAGGTGCCCCCCAACCTCACTAATGGTTTCAATCGTGTAACTCCGGATTTCATCACAGAGTTCATGAAGCTGTTTCGGGGAAAAATCCCGAATATCTTTGGGGGATTTAATATTGGGTAAATATTTAAGCGGCATGGATTTGATTTAATTTTTTGTAATAAAACTCGCTTTGATGATCAAAAAGTACTTGGTGAAAAAGATGAATTCCATCCAGCTCCGGGTGGAAAGACAGACCAAGATGATGATTCGAAATAACTGCCACAGGTGAATCATTAAATTTTCCCAATACTTTCACAGAATCGGCAATCTCAACGATTTTTGGTGCACGGATCAGTGTCGTGTCCAACTCCATCCTATTATTAGAATTGAAAAAATATGCCACTTTTTCCGTTTCGGAATGAATCTGTCTGCCATATGCATTTCGATCCACTGTCACATCCAGGAAGCCAAGCGGTTTGACCCGCTCATCATAGACTTCTTTCGCCATCAGGATCAGCCCAGCACAAGTTCCCATGACCGGATTTGTTTCTCCAAATTCAATGATAGGTTCCCTTAAATTGAAAGTATCCATCAACAATGAAATTGTTGTGGATTCTCCACCAGGGATAACAAGCCCGTCGACTTTATCAAGATCAGATGGAACCTTGATAGGATTGGAATCAATCCCAAGTGCAGTAAAAACCTTGTGGTGGAGAGCAAAATTGCCCTGTAATTCAAGAACACCTATTTTGATGATTACCAACCCCTTTCCTGAAGCCTCTCTTCTTCAGGAATTTCGGACATATCAAGCCCTTTCATCGCTTTCTTAAGACCTGTACTTGCTTCTGCCACCCGATTCGCATTCTTATAATGTGTTGTCGCTTCTACGATTGCTTTTGCACGGGATTCCGGATCATCACTTTTGAAGATTCCTGAACCCACAAAGACGGATTCTGCGCCTAATTGCATCATTAGCGATGCATCAGCCGGGGTAGCAATGCCTCCCGCAGCAAAATTAGGAACCGGTAATTTGCCGAGTTTCGCCACTTGCTGAACAAGTGACAGAGAAGTTCCAATATGTTTTGCTTCTGCAACCATTTCATCTTGATTCAGCGTAGTGACTCGCTTTATCTGCGACATAACGGTTCTCATATGCCGAACTGCTTCAACAATATTGCCGCTACCCGCTTCGCCTTTTGTCCGGATCATGGCAGCCCCTTCCGAAATTCTTCGAAGCGCTTCTCCCAAATCGCGGGCTCCGCAGACAAAGGGTATTTTATAATCATGTTTCCAGATATGGTTGGATTCATCCGCAGGAGTGAGGACTTCACTTTCATCGATAAAATCAATCTCTAGAGTTTCCAAGATCTGGGCTTCGGCAAAATGTCCAATTCTACATTTGGCCATTACTGGGATGGAAACCCTATTCTGAATTTCTTTTATCATTTCCGGGGAACTCATCCGGGATATTCCTCCGTCCCTTCGAATATCCGAAGGTATTCGTTCCAATGCCATGACTGCGCATGCGCCTGCATCTTCTGAAATTTTGGCTTGTTCCGGGGTGGTGACGTCCATGATGACGCCTCCTTTCAGCATTTCCGCCAACCCCACTTTGATTTCAAACGTTCCTTTACTCATAAACTGTTTCCATTTCTGTTATATCTCCTATTTTTTTAATGGCGTTCACAACGCCATCGATCAATTCATCCGGTGTCGAGGCACCGGCGGATATGCCAACAATTTCACATTTTTCAAACCAGGATGCATCTATATCATCTGCACCAGTTACTTGATAAGATCTCTTGTTTCTTTCAAGCGCTAATTGCGTCAATCGTTTTGAATTGGCACTCGTAAATGAGCCAATTACAACCATGACATCACATAGCGATGCTAACTCCTTGATTTGTTCGTGGTTCCGCCTTGTCGGGTAACAAATTGTATTCACAAAACGAAGATCAAAGACCTTTTTCAGCAAAGCGTTAATGATCTCTTGTACATTTTCAATCATTTGAGTGGACTGACTCACGACACCGGCTTTTTTCATTTTACGGAGCGATTTAGCTTCCTCCGCATTGGCGATAACAATCGGATCCTTAACCTGTGCGGCAATACCAACGACCTCATCATGTCCATGGTCACCTATAATGATCGTCCTTCTTCCCTCACCTTCTAATTTCTTGATCTCCTCGTGAATTTCCGTCACTAATGGGCAGGTGGCATCAATAATATCTAAATTTTTCTTTTTTGCTTCGTACCATACATCTGGTGCAGTGCCGTGTGCCCGAAACAAAATGGGCTTATCTTCTGGAACATCGTTCAATGAATGTATTACTTTTGATCCTGAGCGAGAAAGGTCGTCAATAACCTTTTCATTGTGAACGATTGTTCCAAGCATATAAACATCACCATATTCTTTGCCTGATTCATATGCCAAGTTGACAGCATCACGAACACCAAAGCAGTATCCTGCATCTTTGGCAACTAGGATCTTCATGTTGAACTGTTCATTTTATGTTCAATGGATTTTATAGTTGTTTCTACCACTTTCTCGCTAACAGTATTCAGGGTACCGGGAACAACGGCCCCGGCGGCAAATGCGTGTCCGCCACCGCCCAATGATTTTGCAATATCATTTACACTATACCTTCCTTTCGATCGGAAATTAATACGGCAGCCATCATCTTTCTGTTCAAAAATCATCAAAGCAACTTCCACCCCACGAATGGTTCTGACCATATCAGAAAAACCATCAATGTCATCGTTAGTTGCGTGGGTTTTTTGCATCATATTCTGTGTAATCTCGTACCAAGCCAATCTCCCATCCAGTTCATAATGTAGATTCGAAAGGAATTCACCCATTAATCGCATCCTGGATTTCGTACTGTTTTCATATACATTTTGGTAAATCACATGTGTTTCAACACCAGCGGACAGGCATTCAATCACAATATTATGACATTTTTCATCCGTATTGCTATATCGGAAACAACCTGTATCCGTCATGATTGCCGTATAAATACATTCTAATGACTTTTTATTTAATGGTTTAGTTGAGATAGTTTTTAAATAATCATAAATCATGCACCCGGTTGCAGCAGCTGATAAATCAACTACATTGTGGCTAAAAGGATTGCTGTTTGGATGAGGATGATGGTCAATATTCATCGTAATCAAGTTGTAATTATTAATGACAGTTGTTATATCTCCTAACCGTCTATAATCACCTATATCAAAAATCATGACTAAATCCACATTCGAGATCCAATCATTATGGTGATTTGCGTCATATTGTTCAAAAATATGATCTGAATCCAAAAAATTATAGCTGTCCGACAATGAAGAATAATTGATAATTCTGACCTCTTTCCCGCAATCTTTAAGATAATAATACAATGCACCTTCCGCGCCTAAACCATCCCCATCGGGATTCTCATGTGTGGAAAGCATAATACGATCAGCCTGAGAAACAACATCGTGGATTTTATGCCAGTCTATAGGTGTGTTATTAAAATTCATTGGTCTTTATTGTGATCCCATTGGATTTCCTGATTTCCATCTTGGTTATAAACAGTTCTTCCAAGAACAAACAAATAATCAGACAAACGATTCAGAAATGCTTTATGTAAATCTTTTGTTTCCTCTTTTTCAGAAAGCGCTATCAAATCCCGCTCCGCACTCCGGCATTCGGTTCGTGCTATATGAATACGGGTGGATAATTCACTTCCACCTGGTAGAATAAACTCCTTTAATGGTGGAAGTCCCTGATTCATTTTTTCTATTTCTTGTTCGAGCCAGACTAATCTCTTACTCGATAACAAAGGACCTGGTAGATCTGGGGTGGATAGTTCTCCACCCAGATTGAAAAGATCATGCTGTATTTTTTCAAGATCATCATTTATGGATTCTTCAGCTACAGCCTTCACCCAACCTATTATTGAGTTCAAGTGATCTACGGATCCAAGGGTATGAATCCGAACAT
>CAYNPR010000066.1:0-8253 GCA_964399115.1 uncultured bacterium
AACTTCAGAATTAGATTCCAAGGCTGTGGCATTGTGTCGATTTCACAATGAGTTAATATCATTATAGAATCGTTTTAAAAATGCATGACTAAATTGAAACAATTATGAAAACTATTTTTACACTTTTTCTTTCGATTCACTTTTTGAATAGTGGCCTTTTGGCCAAGGAATGGGTCGAAATGGAATCGTCGCGTCCTGCCGAGCCCGTTTGGGAAGTGAATATGATCTCCAGAGGCCATTTGGAGATTTCCTTTGAACTGGGTGGCTATTTTATCGATGAATTGGAGAACGGGAGAAAGTTGATCTCATTTCCCGGTGGTGTTTCAATGCTGCAGGAAGGGACACCAGATTTACCGAGAATGGCGCAATCGATCATGATTCCGGATCTTGCTCACATGGAATTGTCGATTTTAGAAGCGGACTTTGTAGAAACTACCATCTCAGACATTGCTTCATCGAAAGGGAATATAACCCGCGATATCGACTTGGCATCCGTCCCCTACGCGTATGGTAAAGAATATGAAACGGATGCCTTCTTTCCGGAGCAAATTGTTTTCCTAAGAGACCCTTATATTTTGAGGACAATCCGCGGTCAGGCCATTGTATTTCAACCCATCCAATACAATCCAATTCAACGGGTTCTCAGGATTTATACCAATATCAAGATTGGTGTGCAAGAGAATGGCACCAGTACCATCAATCCTTTGTTGCAAAGGCCGATGGCTGGAGGTTCTCGTGAATTCGAAAACATGTATAGGGAACATTTTATCAATTATACCACGGAAGATCGTTATGTCCCCGTGTCCGAACCTGGTCCTATGAGAATCATCAGTTATGGCGGTTTCATGGAAGCCATGCAGCCGTTTGTGGACTGGAAGAACTACAAAGGTATCCCCACTGAAATGGTTGATGTGGCAGATATTGGCACCATTGATGATATTGATGCCTATATTGAAAGTGAATACTATGAAGATGGCATTGCTTTTGTTTTACTCGTGGGGGATATTGCACAAATAGAATCCATTCGCCGGTCGGAAGGAGACGGGTCCAACACTCCTTCGGATAATTCATTTACTTTTATCGCTGGAAATGACTTCTATCCTGATCTGATTATTGGTCGGTTTTCCGCGGAAAACACCACTCATGTCGAAACCATGGTCAATCGGACTATGAGTTACGAAATGGATCCCGATCCAACAGATGATTGGTACAAAAAAGGTTCGGGATTTGCTTCAGATCAGGGACCTGGGGATGACGGCGAATACGATGATGAGCATTTGGATAACATCCGGGAACTTCTTTTGGACTACACGTACGTTCACGTAGATCAAATATATGATCCCAGCGGTACGGTAGCTCAAGGCGAAGCAGCATTGAATGAGGGTCGTTCCATCGTGAATTATACCGGGCATGGATCCAATTCATCATGGGGTAATGGCTGCCCCATGAACAATACCGACGTGAACGGGTTGGTTAACGTTAATAAATGGCCTTGGATCTGGTCCGTGGCTTGTGTGAATGGCGAGTTCCATATTGGTACTTGCTTTGCGGAATCCTGGTTAAGAGCCACAAATTCGAATGGTGAACCTACCGGGGCGATTGCCACTTTGATGTCTACCGTCAATCAAGCCTGGAATCCGCCAATGGACGGTCAGGATGAAATGAACGCCATTTTTGTCGAATCTTACGAAAATAATATTAAAAGAACTTTTGGTGGGCTTTCCTTCAATGGCATGATGGGTATGAATGACAACTATGGATCCAGTGGGTATAATGAGACGTTGTATTGGACTATTTTTGGTGATCCATCGGTGGTGGTCCGTTCTGATACTCCTACGGGAATGACAGTCACGCATGATGACGTGATGATTATCGGTGCTGAGGAATTTGTTGTGGAGACAGGTAATACCGATGCCTTGGTTGCAATTTCAAGAGACGGGGAACTGTTGGCATCCAGCTATGTGGATTCCGATGGATCAGTAACCCTTGAATTTGATATTGCCCTGGAGATTCCAGGACTCGTGGACCTTGTTGTATCGGCCTACAACAGGGTACCCTATGAAACTACCGTGAACGTCATTGCCCCGGATGGTTCCTATATGCTCATAGGAGACGTTACAGTAAACGGTGGAAGCGATCAGACCCTGGACTATGGCGAGACCGGTTATCTCTATTCCACGTTTGAAAACGTGGGTCAGGATACATCTGGTGATCTAACCTTTGTATTGTCCCATGAAGGTAATATGGTTGAAATGGTCTCGGAAATAATTGAATATGGATCTGTTCAGCCTAATGAAGAAGTAATTATCGGTCCGTTCGAATTTAACGTTAGCTTCAACGTAGAAAATGGAGCTTTGATTCCATTTACTGTCCAGGCCTCGGATAGTGCAAACTCTTGGGTTTATGATGTGAATATTCCTGTCGAAGCGCCTGATTATATTCTTGTATCAGCCACCTTTTTGGATGGTGGGAACGGGACCTTGGATCCAGGTGAATCCACCATTTTGGAGTTGATTTTGAATAATACGGGAGACGCACCCGTGAGTTATCCTACCTTTGAAGCCACAACAAGTGATCCCTATATTTCTTTTGGCAATGTTGCAGGCAGCAATGCATATTGGTGGGAGATTGGTGACCAAATAGGTGTAACCTTGGAAATTACGGCAAGCAATGATGCGCCCATTGGTCACACTGCAATGACCGGGCTTGTAATTGGAGCCCTGAACACGGATTATGAATTTGTTTTCCCTGTCCCCATAACGCTTGGTCTTCTTTTGGAAGATTTTGAAACGGGTGATTTTAGTGCATTTGATTGGATCCACTCTGGTGATGATGAATGGTCCATCCAATCCGATGACGTATATTCAGGGGTATTTGCAGCGAAGTCGGGTGATATCGGTCACAACCAAACGTCGGAATTGTCAGTGATGATGAATATTCTTTATGAAGGCGATTTAACCTTCCAGGCAATGGCTTCATCGGAGCAGGGCGGCAGCGGTGCGATTTATGATTTTTTGGAATTTTATATTGATGATGAGTCTGCAGATCTCACAATCGGTGGAGAAACGGAATGGACGGAATACTCCGTGACAATACCGACTGGAGAACATTCACTTCGTTGGGTTTATCAAAAAGACGGTGCCCAGAGTATAGGACAGGATTGTGCTTGGATAGACCGTGTTGTTTTTCCGGCAGGAGCCATTCCGCCACTGAATATTGATTTTGGTGATCTGAATATCGATGGAACAATCAATATCTTGGATGTTGTCCTTACAGTGAACGCCATATTGGGCTATCTGGACTTGACGTATGAACAGGCTCAAAATGCCGATATGAATCTTGATGGTGTTGTGGATGTTTTGGACCTGCTTATGCTTGTAGATGTTGTCCTTACTTCCCAATAAAATATATTTAATAATTATCTTAATAAATAGCTCCAGAATTTTGGAGCTATTTTTATTTAAAAATATCTGATTCATCTACTTGGGCTACAATTGGTTAGATCATATTCATTAAAAATGAAGTAAGGATTATGATGTATTTAATGGCATTAATGATTTGTCTTTCTGTGCTTTATTCCGGTGATGGGAAAATTTATTCCGTTGATTTGAAACGTAGTACGTTGAAGTGGACAGGAACGAAAGTAACCGGTTCACACTGGGGATACGTGACCATGAAAGAAGGGTCAGTTACGCTTGAAGAGAAAAAGGTTGTTTCGGGAGAATTCACGGTGGATATGAAAATCATTACCAATGAGGATATGGATGATAGCCGGTGGAAAGCAAAATTATTGACTCATTTAAGGTCTGATGATTTTTTTGACGTTACAAATTATCCTACAGCGAGCTTCTGTTTGAAAAGTTCACTTTTTCAACAGGGCAAATTCAGGGTAAAAGGTGATCTCACAATACGCGGCATCACTCAGCCAGTTGAATTTCTGGCTGTGATCCAATTTTCCGATGAAGGCCCGCGAGCCACGGGACAAATAAAAATCGATCGAACTCTTTACAATATGAAATATAAATCAGGAAAATTTTTCCCAGAGATTGGTGACAAAATGATCTATGATGAATTCACCGTGGATTTCGATATCGTTACGAAATAGTATAAGACCGATATCCAACCAATTACCAGTTTTACATTGATCCTTATGTTTATTAAAGAAAAAGTAATGCGCCATCGGATTATAATGATGGTGTTGATTTTAGTGTCTTCTTTATTGGCCGATGAGAAGACACTCACGCTTACAAAAACGAATCAGTCAATCGCCATTGACGGTTTTATTGATGATACAGAGTGGAGTGGATCTTCCATTGCAGATGGATTTTTTGAGATAATGCCTGGAGAAAACGTCAGCCCATCGGTAAAAACCATCATATATATAACCTATGATGATGAACAATTATTTGTGGGTTATAAGGCTCAGGACAATCCCGATGATATTCGTGCCAATATTTCAAAACGGGATGAAATCTATGAGGACGATATGGTGGGAATAATGTTGGATCCTCAGAATACGGAAGTCATGGCCTACTCTTTCTCCTGCAATCCTTTCGGCAATCAGGCCGACATGCAAAAGGTGAATCAAAAGGAGAATGATTCATGGGATGCGGTTTGGAGTTCAGCCGGGAGAATCACTGAATCCGGTTTTGAAGTGGAAATGGCCATTCCATTTTCCAGCATTCGCATTCCAAACGTGCAGGATCATCATTGGCGAGTCTCATTCTGGCGTGTGGTTCCTCATGCAGACAGTAGACGGGTAATTTCTTGGGTCCCTTTTGACAGGGACAACCCCTGTGAACTTTGCCAGATGGGGCATCTGTATGGTATAGAGAACATTCGTTCACGTAAGCCAATTGAAATACTGCCTAGTGCCGTCGGCTCCTATGATTCTACGTTAGCAAGTGATCTGGGCTTGGGATTGAAATTTCCTTTGGGGAACAGCGCCACGGCAGAGTTGACACTCAATCCGGATTTCAGCCAGGTGGAATCGGACGCCGCAAGAATAGACGTAAATTCTACGGTGGCCTTATCCTATCCGGAAACCCGGCCTTTTTTTAATGAAGGGATGGACCTGTTTAGTACGGGAGGACGTGGCTGGAGACCCAAGGTTCGAACAGTGTACACTCGCTCCATCAATAAGCCCATTTTAGCGGCCAAGATACTCGGCCAGTGGGGAAGGACGCAGTATGGATACTTGGGAGCCGGTGACGAAAATACTTATCTGACTATACCATTTACCGAATATAGCGAATCAGTCGTTGTTGGAGAGAGTCAATCTCATACGGCGCGAGTTAAACGTGCTCTGACCAATGGTGCATATGTTTCGGGATTGATCAGTCAACGATCTTTTGGTTCCGGCAGTGGATGGTTATATGGAGGAGACGGATTATTTCGCTTTGCCGAAAATTATGAATTTGACTGGCAGATTTTTCTATCCCAGACCATAGAGCCAAACGATCCATCATTAACGAACAGCACTGTGTTGGCAGGGGAAAAATTCAACAATGATAAACTTACTGCTGATTTTGACGGTGAGACGTTTCAAGGATCCGCCACTTATTTAAGTTTCAGAAGACAAGGCCGTAATTGGGGAACGTCGGCATTATACAGCGACCGCTCTCCAACCTTTCGAGCGGACAATGGGTTTGTGCGAAAAAATGATCAAAGACGCTTTAACTGGAATATTCATCGAACTTTTTATCCAGATAACCGGTTGATAGAGACACTCTCCTTCTGGTTTGCTCAAGGCAGAATTTTTGATTATGATTTCGTTAATTGGTACGAGGATTGGATCTATATGAGTTTGGAGGCGACGTTGTTGGGCCAGACAGATATTGAAATTAATTATATCCCTTCTTCGGAATTTTATGGTGGAGATACCTTGCGAGGGAATTATAAATGGTCGTTTGATTTTGATACCAAATTCAGTGAAATGATTTCGTTTGGAAGCGAGTTTGCTTTTGGACGAGAGGTCATTCGTGATCCTGATTCACCTGAGACAGGGAAAATAATGGAATATGGTGCCAAGGTTCAAATTAAACCCAGGGAAAATATAAAGATCAGGTCCTTCTTAGATTATTATCAGGCTGTTGACGAAGATACAGGGGAAGAGTACTATTCAGGATTCATTGGTCGCCTGCGTTGCAGCTATCAGTTCAATAAAGATATCAATTTTAGACTGGTTTTACAGTACGATGATTTTTATGATGAAATGGACGTTCAATACTTGGTAAGCTATCAGCCTAGTCCATTTACAATATTTTACATTGGTTCCAGTAAAACATATATGAAAGAAGATCCTAATTGGGAAGAGAGCTTTGGGCAGACATACTTAAAGATTCAGAAATTGTTTTCTATATAAAATATCAAAAATCTGTCAGAAGTATGTTTTGGAAATAGGCATTGCATGAAATGAAATACTATGAACTTACATGGACTCAGTTTGTGGATAAGCCCTTAGACGTGATCTTTACCTATTTTTCAAACCCGAAAAATCTTGAAGAAATAACACCGCCAACATTGTGTTTCACGATTCTAACTCCAAGTCCTATTGTAATGGATAGGGGGAGTTTGATTGATTATTATATTAGAATACTTAACCGTTTAATGAATTTTATATGGATCAAAAGAGATTTGGATAACATTTTTGCTTACCGTAGAGATATCATAGAAAAGAAATTTCAAGAAGAAGATCACCCTAAATCCGATTCAAAAATACAGCAAAAGGAAGCGGCGTGAAAGTAGCTTTATTTGGAGGTACAGGATTTGTGGGCTCTTACCTTATTCGGGAATTGATCAATAATGATCATATCCCCCGGGTTTTGGTCAGGGATGGGTCGGAAGATAAATTGACTAATATTGATTCATGTGAGGTTGTTATGGGAGACGTGACGGATCAATCTACTGTAATGGGAACTATAGATGGCTGTGAAGCAGTTATTTACAATATTGGTATTATTCGTCAATTCCCAAAAAGAGGGATCACCTTTGAAAAATTACATTTTGAAAGTGCAAAGAAAGTTATCCGTGCAACGGAAGAATCAGGGTTGAAGCGATTTATTATGATGAGTGCAAATGGTGTGAAGCCTAATGGCACGGGTTACCAGAAAACCAAATGGCTGGCGGAACAATTATTAAAATCAACTGATCTGAAGTGGACCATTTTTCGCCCTTCCTTAATTTTTGGTGATCCAGGCAGTCGTAATTGCCAAGAGTTCTGTACCCAGCTAAAAGAAAATATGTTAGGCCTTCCTTTTCCTGCTCCAATTTTTTATAAGGGTTTAAATCCATTTAATGCAGGTGATTTTGCTATGTCACCGATCCATGCAAAAGATGTTGCAAAATTTTTCGTTCAATCCATTTCCATGGAAAATACTCATAGAAAGATATATGAATTGGGTGGTGCGGAAACAGTTAAGTGGAACTTTCTGCTTAATCGTATTACATCATCTATTGGCAAGAATAAATGGGGAATTCCTGTTCCTATAATATTTGTGAAAATGGCTGCATTTTTCCTGGAGCGTTTCTCTAGTTTTCCTGTGACCCGTGGTCAGTTAATCATGCTGATGGAGGGTAACACGGTAGAAAAACAGTATTTTAGTGATTTTGTAATATCACCGACACGATTTGACAATAAAACCCTTTCGTACTTGAAGACCGATTAAAGAATGGTAAAAAAAGTATTACTGTATTTTTCCCTTTCACTATTGTTTCTCCAGGGTCAAAATGGCATCATATCCGGTTTTGTCACCGATTCATCCTCTGGGGAGGCCCTGATCGGCGCAAACGTTATTTTGATCGAAAGTGGGCAGGGGATGGCTACGGAAACCAATGGCTATTATATTATCCAGAATGTCTTAGGTGGAACGCATACGCTGCTGGTCTCCTATGTTGGGTTTGAAACAAACCGTTCATCTGTGTCTATCTCTACCGATGAATCAATAAAAGTAGATGTCTCCCTTGTAGAAAAATTGGTGGAAATGACCGAGGTGGAAGTCACTGCGGAAAAATTGTATAGGCGCAATAATATACAGCCCAGTAAAATAAATTTAAGTCCACGGATGATGAAAGCAGCTCCAGCACTAGCAGAGCCGGACCTTTTTAGAACCATTCAATCTCTTCCTGGAGTTCTGACAACATCCGAATTCAGCACCGGCTTGGTGATTCGTGGCGGCAACACGGATCAAAACCTTATCTTGCTGGATGGCATTACGGTTTATAATCCATCTCACTTAGGTGGAATATTCTCCA
>CAYNPR010000067.1:0-8169 GCA_964399115.1 uncultured bacterium
AGAAGAAGTGGCAGGGCTTGCAGATGAAATAAAAAATGACCTCCGGGCAGATGAAGATGTTTCTATTAATCCGGAGGCTTATTATGACCAAGTCATTGATATAGACCTTTCGGAACTGGAACCGCATATCAATGGCCCTTTTACTCCGGACAAAGCCACACCTGTATCCCAAATGAAATCAGAAGCAAACGTCAATGATTGGTCTACAAAAGTGGAAGTGGGTTTGATTGGTTCCTGTACCAATTCATCTTACGAAGATATTTCCCGAGCCGCATCCATTGCGAGACAGGCTGTGGAGAAAGGGTTGAAGACTAAAGCAAAATTCACAATTACGCCTGGTTCGGAACAAGTTCGGTGTACCATTGAAAGGGATGGGTTCATTGATCAATTCAAACAATTAGGTGCGGATGTATTTGCCAATGCATGCGGCCCATGTATAGGACAATGGGCAAGACCTGGCGCAGAGAAGAAAGAAAAGAATACGATTGTGCATTCCTTTAATCGGAATTTTGCAAAAAGGGCAGATGGAAACCCGAATACACATGCTTTCGTTGCATCTCCGGAATTGGTAACCGCATTGGCGATAGCAGGTGACCTTACCTTCAATCCAGCAAATGACTTCATTATAAATGATATTGGGGAAAAAGTTAAATTAGATCCGCCCCATGGTGATGATCTGCCTCAAAATGGATTTGCCGTAGAAAATTTGGGATATCAGTCACCTGTGGAGGATGGGTCATCCATTGAAGTCAAAGTGAATCCAAATTCCGAAAGGCTTGAACTATTGACGCCTTTTGATCCCTGGGATGGTAAAAATATCACCGGAATGAAGCTACTGATTAAAGCAAAAGGAAAATGTACCACCGATCATATTTCGATGGCAGGTCCTTGGCTGAAATTTCGAGGGCATTTAGATAATATTTCCAATAATATGCTCACTGGAGCCGTCAATTATTTTAATGATAAAACAAATTTTGTTAAAAATCAATTAAAGGGAGACTATGGGCCTGTTCCGGAAGTCCAACGATCATACAAAGCTGAAAATATTCCTTCAATTGTTGTGGGAGATACAAACTATGGTGAAGGCTCATCCCGGGAACATGCAGCCATGGAACCGAGGCATTTGGGAGTCCGGGTTGTACTTGTTCGATCCTTTGCTCGAATACACGAAACCAACCTGAAAAAGCAGGGTATGCTGGGTCTCACTTTTTCGAATAAGTCCGATTACGATAAAATCGAGGAAAATGATACATTTGATTTTCAGGATCTTGATCAGTTTTCTCCTGGTAAACAGTTGACTTTAATAGTTACCCATTCAAATGGATCCCAAGGTAAGATTCATTGTAATCACTCCTACAATGAAACACAGATTCAGTGGTTCAAAGCGGGTTCAGCATTAAATCAAGTTCGAGAACAACAAAAAGTTAAACTTGATTCAATAACAGAATGAAAGTCCTAGTTTCCGATCCGATTACAAAAGATGGATTAAATATCCTTAAAACCGCAAGTTTGGATGTGATTTACCTGCCGGAAGGAACCCCAGAAGAAAAGCAATCCGCATGCCAAGATGTCCATGGTTGGATCATCAGAAGTGGTACGAAAGTGTCCAGCGAGATGATTCAAATCGCTAAAGACCTTCAAGTCATTGGTCGTGCGGGAGTCGGTGTTGACAACATAGATTTTCCTTCCGCAATTCGGAAAGGGATTGTTGTTATGAATACGCCGGACGTAAATACAATTTCAGCAGCAGAACACACCATTGCCCTAATGCTCACCCTTTCACGCAACATTCATTTGGGCCACTTCAGATTGGAGAAAGGCGAATGGAACAGGAATCAGCTAGTTGGAACCGAGTTGCATGGCAAGACGTTGGGGATTGTCGGATTGGGGAAAATTGGCCGGGAGGTTATGGAACGATGCTGCTCATTCGGTATGGAAATCGTTGGGTTTGATCCCTTTGTAAGTCAGAAAATGTTTGATGAGGAAAAAATAAAAATTGTTGATTTGGAGTCTCTCACATTGACTTCGGATTATGTTACGTTGCATGTCCCGTTGACGGATCAAACGCGAAACTTGTTTGATTATGATAGACTCTGCACCATGAAAACATCTGCCCGCATCATAAATGTGGCAAGAGGCGGAATTATCAATGAGGAAGATCTGGCAAAGGCGGTTAAGGAAGGTAAAATCACCGGTGCTGCCGTAGATGTTTTTACATCTGAACCCATTGATCAATCTCACCCGTTGGTTGGTGTGAAAAATATCATATTATCTCCCCATCTGGGCGCATCGACAAGGGAAGCAAAGGAAGGCGTCAGTCGAGCCGTATGCGAGCAGGTTCGTGATTATTTGATAGACGGCAAATTAACCAATGCAATGAATATGCCCATCTCGGATCTTACGAAACTTCGGGAGATTCAACCTTTTCTGAATTTGGCGGAATTGCTGGGTAACCTTCAATCACAGATAATGGATGGTCCCATCTCACAGGTTTCAATTGAATGCCACGGTAATGCGAAAGAAACCAAACCGATCAAATTGGCTTTCATAAAAGGTTTGTTGCATACACGGATGCCGGAGCGAATCAATTATATCAATGCGGAAACGATTGCTAGAGAACTTGGCGTGACTGTGAATATCCATTATTCAAACCTAGAGTCCAGTTATCGAAATCTCATCTCCACAAAAGTGACAGAGGGGGGGAGAACTCATCGGCTTGATGGAAGCGTTTTTGATGATGATCAGCCACGATTGGTGAATTTATTCGACCATGAAATGGAAGTAACGCCAAGAGAAAATATGCTGTTTGTTGAGAATAAGGACATTCCCGGCGTCATCGGGAAAGTAGGGACATTATTAGGGAGCCTAAACGTCAATATTGCCGCATACCTACTGAGCAGAAGTCGAGAAAATGATCATGCCTTCGGCGTCATTCGGATAGATCATCCACTTGAAAAGAAGGATTTGAAAACACTTTCGGACATTGATGAAATTCAATCAGTAAAACAAATCCGATCCACAGTTGGAAATAAGAAATGATTTTCATAATTAATTTGTAAATTAATGATGATCTTCATACAAAAATCATAATTCGATAATATAGAAAACCAATGTCAAAACTCTGGGATGATTTAAAAGAAAACATGAAAGAGTGGAGTGTTTCCGCTGTGGAGAAAGCCGAGGAAATGAGCCGAATAGCCATGGCGAAAACGGAGGAAATAACCCGCATTTCTAAAATAAAATTTGAAATTCACCAACTCCAGCGGGAGATGGAGCGAAACTACTTGGAATTGGGTAAACTGACTTATTCTCACACAAAGGAAGATCATATGGCCACATTTTCCGGGAATACGGAATTTTTTCGTATTGTCGAACGAGTAGATGACGTCAAAAAGGAAATTGCCGCAAAAGAAAAAGAGATCGAAAAAATAAAGGAAGAATACGGTATTTCGGATGAGGAGGTTCAAGGTGCAGTACCTTCCATAAACGAGGGAATGAATCAAAATGCTGATGAGGAAGAACATCCGAAAGACAACCTTGATGAGGAAAAAATAAAAAGTCACTCATCTTCATAAATGAGTTTCAAAAACCACCAAAAAACCTTAAGATACTTGAATCATTCGAGCAATCTCTTGTCATGAAACTCCCGTTATCGGAAAAAAATTACATAATTCATAGGGAAACTGAAACTGGTGTTCGGCAGTGGCATTTTAGTCGTTTACAAGTCATCTCACTTGTAAGTGCAACGTCTGTCATCCTTTTTGCCTTCCTGTTCCTGGGGTCTGATTATTTAAGTAAATATCTTTATAATAAGCGTTTGGAAGAATTTAAATCCAACTACCAGAACGTGACTCAAAATCTTGAAGTGTTAAAAAAGCGTATGAAATTGCTTGATAGTCAGATGGAAAAAATAGAAAATAAGGATAGAGCTGTTCGAACATATGCCGGCATGCCGGAAATCGATCAGGATATTCGCCAATTAGGCATTGGAGGTCGATCTCTTGAATCCAAAACCATGATCGACAACGTGGCACCGGTGGTCAATCGGGAATTGGCTGTTTTGGAAATGGATCTTGAAAAACTTTCACGAGAGGTTAACTTGGAATTATCCAGTTATGAATCCATTTATGATAAGGTAAAGACAGATATTCAGAGGATTGCCCACATTCCATCAATTCGTCCGGTTGAAGGTGGCTATTTAAATTCAATTTTTGGGTACCGCATTGATCCTATTGATGGGGTTCGACGATTTCACCAGGGGCAAGATATTACCATACCCGTTGGAACGCCAATATATGCACCAGCAGATGGTGAAGTGATGCGGGCATATTACTTAGGTGGGTATGGCAATCATATTAATATTAAGCACAAATACGGGTATTCAACTATTTTTGCACATTTGTCAAAGATTTATGTCAAATATGGCCAAAAGATTCAGCGGGGAGACCTTGTTGGCATGACAGGCAATACGGGACGGTCTACGGCGCCTCATTTGCATTATGAGGTCCTTTATTACGGAACGCCTCAAAATCCGCTAGATTACTTTTTTACATCCGCCTCCAAATAAAAGCGTTTTTAACACATTTTAATGGAAAAAACGTATTTCATAGACACTTATGGCTGCCAGATGAACGTAGCTGATTCTGAACTAGTCAAAACCATCTTAAATAAAGAAGGATTTTTTCCTGCCAAAAACGTTGATTGTGCAGATGCCATTTTTGTGAATACGTGTTCAATCCGAGAACATGCGGAAGAAAAAGTCCATTCTCGGCTCGGACAATTCAATCTAATCAAAAAAAAACGACCAGACGTATTAATTGGCATTTTGGGATGCATGGCTCAAAGTTTGAAATATGATCTTCTGGAAAAAAAACCCTATGTGGATATCATTCTCGGACCTGATTCCTACAGACGTCTCCCGGAACTATTAAAACGGAAATCAAGAGATCAAAAAAACCTTGTTGATACAAAATTGTCCCGTTTCGAGGTTTATGACGATCTTTTTCCCAGCCGGAAAGAGGGGATTAATGCGTGGATTTCCGTTATGCGCGGTTGTGACAAATTTTGCACGTTCTGTATTGTGCCCTTTACTCGTGGTCGAGAAAGAAGTCGTAGCATTGAAGGGATTCTAAGCGAAGCGACCCAAGCTGTCCAAGACGGTTTCATGGAAGTTACGTTACTTGGACAAAACGTGAATTCCTATCGATATGGTGGAAAGGGTTTTCATCACTTGATTGATGAAGTAGCGCAAGTACCTGGATTAAAACGAATCCGTTTTACCTCTCCCCATCCACAGGATATGACCGATCAGCTTTTGGAAACAATGGCTCGTCACGATAATGTCTGCAATTATGTCCATTTACCTCTTCAAGCGGGGAATGACCTAATTCTAAAACGAATGAATCGGACCTACACTCGAGAACATTTTCTGAAACTGGTTGATAAAATCCGTGGATTCCTTCCAAACATGGGACTATCAACAGATATTATTGTGGGATTTCCTGGTGAGACGGATGAGGCATTCAAGGATACTCTGGCGGTGATGGAAGACGTAAAATTTGATTCAGCGTTCAATTTTAAATATTCACAAAGGCGAGGGACCAAAGCATCTGAATATGAAGATCAAATAACTGATGAATTGAAACAAGAACGCCTTGAGCAGGTCATTTCGCTTCAGAAAAAACATACGTTGGAGAGAAACAGGGAATTGGTCGGAACAAGCCAAACCGTAATGGTGGAAAAAACGTCGAAACGTTCACAGAACCAATGGGCGGGAAGAACGGACTCTAACAAATGGGTGATTTTTAATAAGGAAGATTCTCAAATTAGAGATTTGGTTCAAGTTCAAATCACGGAAGCAAAGGGTATTTCCATTCGTGGTCAAATGTTAAAACGGGCAGAGGCAGCTTAATGAAACTGGTTAAATTATTTGTATTAATTCTACTCATTCTAGCGCTTGTATTTTTCCTGACACAAAATGCTGGTGAAGATTCTAGAGTTTACCTGAATCTATTGTTTAAAGAGTATGAAAGCATTCCCGTTTCGATGATTATATTGGGTTCATTGGCCATTGGTGTGTTGGCTGGTTACGCAGTCGCAGTTTTTTTGGTTCTTTCTTCGAAAGCAGAAGTACATAGTTTGCAAAATAAAAATCGGAAACTGACGGAGGAATTAAATAACCTTCGAAATGTAGCTATCGATGAAGGAATATACGATACAGAGGATGGAGAATATTAACCTTGGATTCCAAATTTCTGTATCTGGCTCTTGCTCTAATTGCGGGCACAGGGTTGTTGTCATACCTTTTATATAATAAAAAATCTCCCACACCAAAAACAGATACCCTTTATACCGAAGCTCTGAACGCTATGATCAAGGGCCAGAAAGGTAAAGCGATACGGTATCTACGAGATGTGGTAAAACAGGATTCGAATCATGTAAGAGCCTATCTCCAAATGGGGAATATTCTCCGGGACGACCATCCGGATCAAGCCACTAAAATTCATCAGTCTTTAACAGTAAGAGCAAACCTACCAACGGATTTGAAGGTGGACATACATCAATCCCTAGCTTTGGACTTTGAACAATTGGAAAAAAATACGTTAGCCAAACGAGAAGCGGAGATGATTCTGAAGATAGAGAAACGAAACTTGTGGGCGCTCCGGTTTTTATTGTCTCTAGCGGAAAAGGAAGGAAAATGGGATAAGGCGGCAAGCTGGTCCAAACTGATCCAGAAAATTACAGGTAAGCAGGACAAGCATGAATTGTCGCGATATATTGTCTATAAAGGATTAGACAAACTGAAAAAAGGGTTGAGAGATGATGCTAAAGCCTTTTTTCAGAAAGCCATAAAATCAGCTCCCGAACAGGGTTTACCGTATCTGTATCTAGGTGATATCTTTGAACAGACACGAGATTTAGTAAAGGCAATTGAAAATTGGGAATCCTTTGCACTCCGGGATTTGAAGAAGGCATCACAAGTATTCAGTAAGATTGAAACGGCGCTTTTTGATCTTGGACGATATAGTGAAGTGGAAAATTTCTATCGTAAAATCCTAAAAAATGATCCAACCAACCTAGAAGCAGTGATTCGCCTTGCCAACGTATTGGAGGAAAAAGGAGAAACCAGTTCAGCTATTAATTTAGTGGAAGAGTCCATCCAACCCGGTAGCAGGAATATCCGTAGCGATCTGATGAAATTAAAACTGTCATTAACTACTTCTACACCGGTGGAATTGTCGCACCAAATTGATACTATTCTTGAAAAACTGGCTGAAAGTATAGATGGTTAAATATTTTTTTATCTTATTTCCTTTTTTCTTGCTGGGACAAAATGTGGATATGTATTTATCCCTTCTTCATGAGGGGAAAACCGATGGAGTGCGGGAACAATTGCCAGAGTTGGTTTCCAAATATCCAAATGATCCCGGAGTATTGTTTCTACAGGCGTTACTGATGATGGACGGAATGAAATCATTGGAACTATACAACAAAATCTTGGAAAAATTTCCTGAATCAAAATATGCACCTGACGCAGCTTTGAAAATTGGAGAATATTTTTATGCCCGTGGGTTATATTCTCAAGCCGGCCGTCAATTGAGTAAGCTGCCCAGAATATATCCCCGATATTTGGATAAACAGCGTGTGATTGATCTTATGGTCAGTTCCTTCAAAGCCATCGGTGAGGAAGATTCGGTCCGTTATTACGTTGGTGTTTATAAAAGTATGTTTCCTGAACTCGATGTAGAAGTATATGGAGTAAAAACAAAGGCAAAAGGCACACAATCCCTCAAACTGAAACCAAAATTATATGAACCTAAACCCTATATTGTTCAGATTGGTGCATTTGGGAATAAAAAAAACGCCAAACGGCTGCAGCTTCAGATCTCCCAGGTCGGATATGAGGTCATCATTGCTCCTGTGGAAGCGGGAGGGCGAAAACTTCATGCAGTCAGGGTTGTACGGTTCAAATCCAAAAGAGAAGCTGAACAGGTCGGAAAGGATATTAAAAGAAAATTGGGAACTGATTTCCGGGTTTTATACAGACCAAAAAGTCAAAACAAATAAAGGGCAGAAATATTTTATTTTTAATAGAATTTGGGAATGATTGAGCGGCTGGTGCTCTCCGCGGCCTTCAAAGCCGTTGTCCCCGGTATTCCCGGGGAGCTG
>CAYNPR010000068.1:0-8104 GCA_964399115.1 uncultured bacterium
CATCTAAGAAAAATACACCATGGCGAAAAATGTTAAAGGAATTAAAAAATTTGAACTTTTCATAGGTAAAACCGCCTGTAAGAGTGTGGCTTCCCATAAAATAACTCAAATTGTTAGTTATTTGCATCACATCCTGGTCCAGGATATTGTGGATTGAAAACGGCTCATGCCCGACTGTCGTATAGGTTACACCATCCTGCCCGATTTCAATCGTTGGAAAATCAACACTCTTCGCTTCACGAAAATCCCTGAACTTATTGTAGCTGAAAAAGAACTTATTCGCAATATTGCTTCCAAAGCTGCTGTTCAATTCCAATGCGTAGGAATCAAGATTATTATTAATTCTATAGCCTGAATTTTCGAAGGGAAGGCTTGAAGTGTTTGGACCACGACCCGTGTTGTTATGGCTCAGCACAAATCCGTGAGGACCAAGGTCCCGGTAAGACCTTAACATATTATAGCGAAACATCAAATTATGATTTGCATTCAGGTTATAATCCAGTTTTAATAGCATTTTATCATTGTCAGTGAGATGGTTGTATCCTTGATAATCACCCGTGTCATAATTATAAACATCCTTCATTCTTTGCTTTATTGCATCCATAGTTGTAGCACTAACGCGAGATTCACCAAAAGCTATAGTTCCATCATCATCAGCTACATAATTTGAACCGGGATCGGTACGGCGTTCCATCTCGTAGTTTGCAAAAAAGAATAGCTTATCCTTCATGATCGGACCACCTACAGACAATCCGGTCTGGTTAAAATTCAGTTCGGGGCTTGCAAGTATTTCATTACCGCCAATTGAATTGCCAACCAAGGATTCACTACGATTATAAACATATGCAGTTGCAGTGAAATCATTTGTACCGCTTTTTGTAACTGTATTGATCCCGGCACCGGTAAAACCGCCTTCACGTATATCAAAAGGAGCGATGGAAACGGTCACCTGTGCGACAGCATCCATGGATACAGGTTCGGCATTTGCCTGCCCACCTGGAGCCGGGTCATCCAAACCGAACGGGTTGTTAAAATAGGAACCGTCCAGAGATATGTTATTGTAGAGCCAATTTCGACCCCCAAAACTGAAATTGCCATCGCTGCGGGGGTCTAATCTGGTTAAATCGCGAGTACTGCGTTTTATGGAAGGCATTTGAGTTACCTGCTCCGCACCAACAAACGTGGCCGCACCGGTTCGATCACTGTTTAAAACATCATCCTTTTCCGCTGTCACTTCAACGCCAGCCATTTTGATCGCTTTGGTTGAAAGGGAAAAGTCAGAACGCGCATCCTGGCCGAGGTTCAGATAAATATTAGATTGATCCTGATCTTGATAGCCAATATAGGATATGGAAATTTTATAGGGGCCACCGATTTTCATATTTGTGATCGCATAGTAGCCACCATCCATGGATGTGGTACCATACTGTGTTCCGCTTGGTGTGTGTGTTGCCACAATATTTGCACCAGCCAATCCTTCACCCGCTTGACTTTTTACATAACCATTTACGCCAGAAGTGGTTAAGCCTTGAGCTGAGACAATCGAAATAGATGCAATCAAGTTGAATAAATAAACATATTGTTTCATAAGTAAAGCTCCTGATTTTAAGCGTTGGGGTAGTATTACATTTTCTTGAAAATGATATAGGTAATTGTACTGTCGGCAGTAGGAATTTTCCAATATAAAACGACTTAATACATTAACGAAATCATAACAATAATGATGGACTCGATAGAAAAATTGTTTTGCTATTATTACAATAATGACTAAACAAAAAAGGATGCTTAATGATGAAGTTTGAGCTTTTGTCTAAGTCCATGATAATATAAAGATCAATGTTTAAAACACCGTGTTCCAGTAAAAATCATGGAGATGCCATGCTCATTGCATGCATCAATAACTTCCCGGTCTCGGATGGAGCCGCCAGGTTGCATAACCGCGTTGATTCCCGAATCTTTAATTGTGTCAATACTGTCCCGAAAGGGGAAGAAGGCATCAGATGCCAATACGGCTCCTTTCACATTTTCTCCGCCTTTTCTCAAGGCCATGTGCACCGCATCGACGCGACTGACCTGACCGGCACCGAGTCCCACAATGGTCTTGTCTTTGGCAATCAATATACCGTTAGATTTAGCATGCCTTAGCACTTTCCAGCTAAATAGTGCCGTTTCAATATCCCAATCGGATGGTTCTTTTTCTGTTACGACTTTGAGATCATCCCGTAATAATAATTTTGTATCCACATCCTGAACCAACAATCCTCCATCAACATTTCGCACTTCCAGTTTTGCAGCCCGTTTTCCAAAGTTTCCTATTTCTAATACGCGAAGATTCTTTTTCTTTTTAAAGGCTTTAAGGGCTGCCGGTTCAAAGTGTGGCGCCAGAACGATTTCAACAAAAACGGAGGTGATAGCTTCTGCCACAGCACTGGTACAGGTTCGATTAAATGCAATGATACCGCCGAAAGCGGACAAAGAATCCGCATTGAATGCACGATTGTACACATCCAAAAGATCATTGCCCACAGCCACACCGCAGGGGTTGGCATGCTTTACCACTACGCAGGCGGGATCATCAAATTCCCTGACGCATGCCAGAGCGCCATCTGCATCCATAATGTTATTGTAAGAAAGTTGTTTACCCTGGTGTATGGTAGCATTTAAAATATTTGGCTCATTATTTCCAGGGATCCTGTAGGACGCAGCTGACTGATGAGGGTTTTCACCGTAACGCATTTCTGAATGTTTTACAAAGGAGAACGAAAAATCATCGGACAGATATTCATCCTTTAAATAATTATGAATGATGGTGTCGTATTGGGCAGTATGGCCGAATGCTTTGGCGGAGAATTTTTGTCGTGTTTCGAACGAAATTTCACCATCAGATTCTAACTCGTTTGTAAGTGCAGAATAATCCGATGGATCCACCACAACACAGACCCAGCCAACATTCTTGGCACCGGAACGGATCATGGTAGGACCGCCGATGTCTACATTTTCTAACGCCAAGGCCAGGTCACAATCATCACGGGAAATGGTATCCCAAAATGGATAAAGGTTGCATACAACCAGATCGATCCATTTAATATGGTTATTATCGGCGTCGCTGGCGTGCTGATCTCGGAGTCCAAGTATACCGCCTTCCACCAAAGGATTTATGGTCTTGACCCGTCCATCCATGATTTCTGGGAAATTGGTATAGTCACTCACGTCAACTACAGGCAGGTTTTCTTCCCGGATCGCTTTGGATGTTCCGCCTGTTGATAAAATTTCCACACCCATATTGTTTAAGATTTTCGCCAATTCCACCGCACCTGTTTTATCAAAAACTGAAATCAGAACTCGGTTTATTTTGACGGGTTTTTTGTTCAGGGTTGGATTATCAATCATATTAATTATTCTGTATAAGTTTTATAGCTTCAATGAAGGCACGACCTTCCAGTTCTTGTACTTTTGTTTTCAAAGTATCTACGGTATCGTGTGGATCAACATTACATTCTTTTTGTACCAGAATTGGCCCGGAGTCCACATCCTCAGTGACAAAATGAATTGTACACCCGGTTTTCGAATCACCGTTTTTCAAAACATCCTCATGAACGTTTGTATCCATACCGCCGGCATACTTGGGGAGAAGGGATGGATGAACGTTTAAAATTTTATCCTGCCACTCTCTGCAAAATTCGGGAGACAGGATTCGCATGAACCCGATCAATAAAATCAGTTCAACACCGTATTCTTTCAACACCAGGGTCATTTCCTCATCAAATTCATTCCGCGTTTTTCCCGTATGTGAAATATAAAAAGACGGAATCCTGTGATTTGCAGCCCGCTTTAAAATATAGGCGCTTTTCCGATTCGAAACGACAACGGAAACACACGCATCCAGATCACCTGAAAATATAGAATCCAGAACGGCCTGCAGATCGGTTCCATTGGTGGAGCCGAGGATCCCCAGTTTTATCATCGAAGAGATTCCATATGCGCAATTCGTTTGTTTACAAGTTGTTTGGTACCAATGTCGTTTCGGTGAAAGAGCGGCCCTTCTACGGCCGATATCTCTTTTTCTGCAATATTTTCAGCTTCAGAAATAGTGTCGGCCACACCCACTACGGCAACGGTTCGGCTGCCGGCCTCAACCAACTGATCATCCCTGATGTCAACGGATGCATAAAACAATCTCCCCGGATCATTAATTTTTGAAAGATCAATAGGTTGTCCCCTAACCGGACTGTCGGGATATCCATCCGGGACTGCGTATTTGCAGACAGTGGCCTTGTTTTGGAATTGTACGTCGATTTGATCCAATGTGCCATCAGCTATGCCATTGCATATTTCAATAAAATCAGTATGAAGCAAGGGTAGCACATTCATGGCTTCCGGGTCGCCGAAACGCGCATTGTATTCAATAAGTTTAACGCCATCTGCAGTGGCCATGAATCCGCCATAGAGCACACCTTTGTAACCTTCGTCGAATTTATCCTTCAATGCTCTGGCTGTGGCCATATTGATGGCATGGGCTTCGTCGATATCTTCATCGGTTAAAAAAGGCAGAGAATGATTTGCATTCGAATATGTTCCCATGCCGCCTGTGTTGGGACCCGTGTCACCTTCATAAGCACGCTTATGATCCTGTACCGCAGGCATGTGTTTCAGGGTGTCTCCATCACAAAAACTCATAAGGGAGAATTCTTGACCAATGAACTTTTCTTCGATGACAAATTCATTGCCTTTATCCACCAATTCTTGGCAGTAGGCCAATGCTTCATCATGGGAATGCAAATGATCTCCCGCCACCTTCACACCTTTACCGCCAGCGAGACCGTCGTATTTCACCACATAGTTTTCACCCAGCTCATTTAAGAATTCCACCACACCATTCATGGAACCAAATGATTCATATTTAGGACCACCGGGGATGTCATATTTTTTCATCAAATTTCGTGTAAAGGCTTTAGATGTTTCTAATTGGGCTAAATCTTTTTTAGGTCCCACCACTTTGATGCCCACATCCCATAAGGCATCGGCAACTCCTGTGGCTAATGGATTTTCCGGCCCCACGATTGCCAAAGACACCCCCAATTCATTGGCATGGTTCACTACAAAATCAGAATCGTTTATATTACCGATTGTAAGTTCATGACAACACTCAACGATACCTGGGTTCATATTGGATGCCAGACAGTAGATTTCTTTGTCATGGAAAGAACGGTCCAGGGCTCTGGCGATGGCGTGTTCTCTAGCTCCAGAGCCAATAAGTAATATTTTCATATATTTTTCAATAGAGCCGGAATGATGTCTATAATGAAATGCTTAATTCCCATTCCTGTCATTTTCGCGCATAGTTTCCATTTCGTCCATTTTTGCATCGTCCACGTCATTGCAAACATATTTTCCATCGAGGCAGGCCATGCATGGGCGGTCAATGTGATGATCCCCTTTTCGTGTAACTGCTTCAACAAGACTGTCAATATTTTGGTACAGCAAGGCATCCACATCTAAATATTTTTCTATTTCTTTCTCGGTTTTATTTCCAGCAATGAGTTCAGTGCGGGTAGGCATATCAACTCCATAAAAGCAGGGCGATTTTACTGGGGGACATGCCACGGCAAAATATACTTCCCGGGCTCCAAAATCCCGGAGCATGCGCACAATTTCTCGACTGGTATTCCCTCGCACGATACTATCATCCAGAATCAGAACTTTCTTATCTCGAATTTCTGTTTCCTGGGGAACCAGTTTGTATTTCACGGATTTTTTACGCTCTTTCTGGCCCAACATGATAAATGTCCGACCGATAAACGTATTTTTATATAATCCTTCGGAATATCGTATGCCTAATTCATTGGCAAAAGAAAGAGCAGATGTGTTTGCCGTGCTGGGGGCCGGAATGACAATATCCGGTGTTTTATTGGGCTGTTTTTTCTTCCACGCTATCGCCAAGTTTTGCCCCATCCGAAGGCGTGCGCGGTATACACTGACGTCATTGAGTGTGGCGTCGGGCCGGGCAAAATAGACGTATTCAAAAATACAAGGATTGAATTCCTTTTTCACTAAACGCTTATTAAATACAGATCCGTCTTCAGCAACATAAATGATTTCACCGGGAAGTACTGTTCCCTTGGGGTCATATCCCAAAGCATAAAACATGGTGTTTTCTGATGCAAAAATGTAATCCTTACCACCTTTTCCATTCGGTCGCTCACCTTTCACTAACGGGCGAATTCCTTGTGGGTCTCGAAAGACCACAAGCCCTTTGCCAATAATAATGGATGTGATGGAATAAGCGCCTTTTACTTTTCGGAAAAGTTTGGTAACCGCTTCGCAAAGTAGGTCAAAAAATTCTTCATTAGTTTGAGGCGGTATATCCTGATGCAGCTCATCAGCGAATAAGTGTAAAAGGACTTCTGAATCGCTAGTGGTGTTTAGATACCTTGTTTCTTGTTTGATTACTTCAGCAGCCAATTCATTATAATTGGTGAGATTACCATTGTGGGCCAGGGCGATTCCGTAGGGAACGGATGTCCAGAATGGTTGCACTTCTCCATGACTGAAACCGCCGTGTGTGGGGTACCGATTATGTGAAATTCCAATATTACCCGTAAGCAGGCCCATGTTCTCTTCATTGAATATTTCCTTGGCGAGCCCTATTCCTTTTTCTTTGTGCATGCGGTCATCGTAGGTCATAATGCCGGCAGCATCCTGTCCGCGATGCTGAAGGTGGATAATGCTGTCGTATAGTTCAGCCGCTACGGATTTATGAGAGAATATACCGGTGATACCACACATTAGATCAGATCCACTAGTTTTGGTGCAAGACCGATAAAAGATTCGGGCGTCAGGTTCATAAGGGCCTGTTTATCATTATCTGAAATATTCAGCCCGGATATAAATTCAGAAATGGTTTCTTCGTTGATTGATTGGCCTTGGGTCAATTCCTTCAATTGTTCGTAGGCATCTTGGTTGCTGGTTTTTCGCAAAATAGTTTGGATCGCCTCAGCCAGCACTTCCCAATGGTTGTCCAATTCATTAGCCATCTGAATTTTATTGAGGGTGATGCGACTCAAGCCTTTTAAAATATTTTTAAGTGCCAAATATGAATGTCCCATTGCAACGCCCTGGTTGCGCAATGTGGTGGAATCTGTGAGATCCCTTTGCATCCTTGAAATAGGTAATTTGTTACCCAGATGATTCAAAAGCGCATTGGCGACACCCATATTTCCTTCCGCATTTTCAAATTGGATCGGATTGATCTTATGTGGCATAGTGGATGAACCAACTTCACCAGCCACTTTCTTTTGTCCCAGAATTCCCCGACTGACGTAAGCCCACATATCCCGGCATAGATCGGTGAGAATTGAATTTACACGAATCATCTGATGATAGCTTTCGGCGACGGAATCGTGGGGCTCGATCTGTGTAGTGATCAGGTTTGGTTCCAGTCCAAAAGATTTTATGAATTTAGATGCGAACTGTTTCCAATTCACTTTTGGATAGGCGGAAACATGCGCAGACCATGTACCAGTGGCACCGCTAAATTTCCCCAACAATTTATGGGCTTTGATTTGATCGATCTGGCGATTCAGCCGAGCGCAGAAAACAGCCAACTCTTTTCCGAATGTGGTTGGGGTGGCTGGCTGGCCGTGGGTCAGTGCCAGCATGGAAGCCTTTTTATAGTTCCGAGCCATTGTCTTTAGTTCTTTATTTACTGATTGAAGCGCAGGTAAATACATCTTTTTTAATCCATCCTGCCACATGATCGAGTAGGACAGGTTATTTACATCTTCAGAAGTCAGGCCGAAATGAATCCATGGATGAAGCGCCTTCTTCATCTTCCCTTGTATGAAGTACTCAATGGCTTTTGCGTCATGGTTGGTGGTCGCTTCGATCTGTTTTACTTTTTCTGCGTCGGCCGTATTGAAACTTTGATAGATCTTACGCAGGCGCGATTGCTCTTCTTTAGAAAAAGCAGGAAGCTCTTTAATAGATTTTTCATTGCTCAATGCGATGAGATATTCGATCTCCACTTTTAGGCGGTAGCCCATGAGCGCTGATTCTGAAAAATATGCGGATAGATCTTTTACGCTGTTTGCGTAACGGCCATCCA